>NZ_MUFI01000011.1:0-75755 GCF_001996265.1 Salinivibrio sp. MA440 | reverse complement strand
ATGATCAAATATTCTTTTATCTACACTATTTTTCCAACCATCAATCTCACTCGATATGATTATCTTTAAACCAATTGAATCTTCTTTCCTTACCACTGCACAATATGCAAAACTAGAACTGATATCCTGAGGTTTCATTTTCGACATAGATGTCGCATCTGAAACATCTGGTATTCCTAAAGGGATAGCATACACATCTTTCTCTGATACGTTTCTCATGACAAATCCGCCTTACTTATTACACTCTTTCCTGGGTTTTCTTCCATTAATATCAATCTTAGCTTTATTATACTCATCATTAAAAGCTACTCCTCGGGCATCTACTCTTTCTTTATCAAAAGAATTAACTTTATTACCGCGGTTTGTAATTGATATATCTTTTCCTCTGACACCAGTTTTAGTGCCATATTCTTCAATGTACGCCTGTTCATAACCTCTCACTTGAGCATAGTTTAAATCACTCTCTAACACGACTAGCTGAGCATCTCCAGCTAAACGGCCAGAAGATAAGTGCTGTAACTCTCGTTTAGTAGGGTTATTTGATATTCCTATATAGTACGGTTTACTAGCACCTTCATCATACAAACCATAGACCGAGAATCCCCCCTGATTTAATGGGGTCAGCCCCAACGGATCCACCCACTCCAGAGGGTTGGCAACATACGCCTGCGGCCTTAATCCACCCGCAAACCCTATCGGGTCTGAGCTAAGATACTGGCCACTGTCGGCGTTGTTTCCTAAATCATTGAACTTATCACTCTAGCGGCGATCAGATCATCAAAGCCTCAAAACAGGTCACCGATGATGAGCAAAGCCAAGTACAAAATCAGCAACTGGAAGCAATACAATCAGGCATTAGTTAACCGTGGTTCGATTACCTTTTGGGTTGATGACGCCGCTATCCAGGGCTGGCACTGCAAAAACCGGCGTTGTTTCCTAAATCATTGAACTTATCACTCTAGCGGCGATCAGATCATCAAAGCCTCAAAACAGGTCACCGATGATGAGCAAAGCCAAGTACAAAATCAGCAACTGGAAGCAATACAATCAGGCATTAGTTAACCGTGGTTCGATTACCTTTTGGGTTGATGACGCCGCTATCCAGGGCTGGCACTGCAAAAAGCATCATGGCAAACGAGGCAGAGGCTTTACGTTTACCGATGGTGCCATTGAAACAGCGGTGATGGTTAAAGGTATTTTCAAACTCCCTCTTCGCGCCCTGCAAGGCTTTCTCGACTCGATATTTGGCTTGATGGACGTGCCGCTAAAATCGCCGTCATACAGTTGTATCAGCAAACGGGCGAAGACGGTTGAGGTTAACTACCGATTACCCAGTCGTGGGCCCGTTGCTCACGTCGTCATTGATGCCACCGGTTTAAAAGTGTTCGGCGAGGGGGAATGGAAAATGCGCAAACATGGCCAAGAAAAACGCCGTGTTTGGCGCAAGCTGCATCTTGCGATTGACGACAGTACACATGAAGTGATTTCTGCCGTTGTTAGCTTGGCATCTGTCGGTGACAATGAAGCCCTACCGACGCTGCTCAATCCGTTACGACGAAAAATTGCCCAAGTCAGTGCTGACGGCGCTTACGATACGAAAGCCTGTCATCAGGTGCTCAAGAAAAAAGGCATCAAACCGACCATTCCACCGCGCAGCAATGCGGGTTACTGGGAGGACGGCCACCCTCGCAATGCAGCCGTCAGCGCCTTGAAATCGGGTAACTTGGAAGACTGGAAACAAGAAGAGGGTTATCACCAACGCTCCCTGTCAGAAACAGGCATGTCTCGATACAAAACGTTAATCAGCCCTGAGCTGACTCTACGTAACTACGATGCACAAGTTGGCGAAGCATTGGCCAACGTGAAAGCGATAAACAAAGTCATAAGACTTGGTATGCCTGTTAGTTACCGAGTTGATTGATGGGAGTAATCACATTGGGATCAGTGCGTTAGGTGACTGATTTGATCAACAACGCCGCNTGTCTCGATACAAAACGTTAATCAGCCCTGAGCTGACTCTACGTAACTACGATGCACAAGTTGGCGAAGCATTGGCCAACGTGAAAGCGATAAACAAAGTCATAAGACTTGGTATGCCTGTTAGTTACCGAGTTGATTGATGGGAGTAATCACATTGGGATCAGTGCGTTAGGTGACTGATTTGATCAACAACGCCGCTCTAACCTGTAATAAGCGTTCTTTTCGACGCCGCTTTTGTTCAATCGCCATCTGTTGGCCCTGCATCGCATCCATTCGCGACAAGCGGCCTACACTTTGTTGATCTAATATGATCGTACTATCCGCCCCATTTTGTTCACCCACCTCTAGCTCAGCCAACAGCTCGGCTTCTAACGCGGACAACTGAGCATGAAAATTATCAAGATCCATACCTGTATTCCTCAGCTATAAGCATTTGCCTTAATGAAAGGCTTACTATGACATTTTCCTCGATAGAGAGGAAATAGTGCGGCTCGATAATCCGTGATAGTGACGAATAGGCAGATCCTTACTGAGTGACGATGCCTTTTAACGCAGGTTGGTGAGGAATCAGGCGTTCATTCGAATTTTCACACCTGACTAACACACAAACGCCACGATCTGCGCTAGGCTTTGCGACTTCTTCATTTCGTCAGGATAAAAAGACAGCATGAATCCAGTTGCCGGGCCTTTCCCTCGAGATAACTATCGTTTCCCAAAGGGCCGCTTTTCGATAGTGAGTGTTTACAGCTTTACCAGTGCCGCGATTGTGGCCTCAACGATTTTCTCGCTCCTTTTATTTCTCTCGCTTGATGACAACCCGTTAATGCAGTGGTTGTTTGGCGCGCTTGCTGTCATTTTTGAAGCAGGTAAGTTTTATGCTTGGTATGAGTTTGGCGAACGTCGTGCCCACGGTAACTATACTGGCGCCGCCTCGGCACTCGGTTTTTATCTCATTTTGGCTCTAATCTCGATTGGCGGTAGCATCGGCGGCATTAACAGTGCCACGAATGCAGCACAGAGTGAGCAGCAACAAGGCCAAGCCAAGGTCGCGGCTTATGACCGCCAAATTGAAGCAATTGAGCAGCAAATTGCACTGAATAACGAGGCCGCTGAACGGTATATTGAACTAGATAGAATTGCGACGGGTGTAGCACGGCTACAACGGGAAAACACCCAGTTGCGCAAAGAACAACAACAACTGGCATTAACGCGTGACAGTTTACCGGCGGTGGCTCAAGGCTCCGTTTTAGGACTAATCAGTAATCTCGCCAATACCTTAGGGGTGAGCACGGATCAGGCCCAATCTTGGCTGGTGATATTTCTTTCCGTATTATTAGATTTATTCGCGGCTTTTTTTGTTGGCGTCATCGGTGAGGAACAACGCTTTCGCCACTGGTACCATCACCCACACAGCGATCCTTTAAACGCGACTGCACCTGCAACATCGAGCGAGACCCAGACGACCTCAGGCCAGGCAACCTCCTTGCCTGAAACGCCTAACGATGAGACGCTTGGGTTCCCCTACACCGATATAAAAACCGCACTTGCTGCCAAAACGATACGCTGTAGTAAAAAAGCGGTAAGCACTGAGTATGCGCTAAGCCAAGACACTGTCGATAATCTTTTTACTCAATTGCAAAAAGAGGGGCTCGTCGCCAAAAAACCTAACCATCATTATCATTGGGTCGGTTAGACTAGACGAAAAACACAACAAGAAGGTGACCTATGCATAACGCTGCACAAGAGCTGCATGCTCCCAAAGCATCGCTATGGCGCGCATTAGGCGATGTTAGTCCGCTTTGCCTCGCCGTTCTCCCGTGGGGAATTTTATGTGGTTCATTAGGGCTGCAAATGGGCTTTAGTGCCTTGCAAACACAGGCGATGTCATTACTCGTTTTCGCGGGTGCAGTGCAGTTGTCCGGCACCATGATGGTCGGCAGTGCGGCTGGCCTACCCGCCGTGTTGGGCTCTACTTTGGTGATCAGCGCACGCCACCTGTTATATGGCGCACACTTTCGTCAGTACATTACCCCTTTGCCTCTCAAGTGGCGCCTCGGCCTTGGCTTCTTATTAACTGACGAAATGTATGCACTTTCAACCGCACACACTCGCAAGCACGACAGGTTTTCTAAACATTATGCCCTTTATACCGGCGCGGCGTTTTACATCGGTTGGAATCTTGCCACCTTAGCGGGCATTTTGGCGGGGTCACAACTTAAAGCATTGGAAGCTATTGGGCTCGACTTTGCCATTGCGGCAACATTCATCGCGCTCACGGTACCCAGTATAAAAACACGGCCCGTTTTACTGTGCGCCTTAGCGAGCGGTTTAAGCATGTTGCTACTCACCTATTACCAGATCCCTCATGCGCTGATTATGGCAACCGGAATTGGCATGGCGTCGGGGTTGCTCGCTGAATCGCTACCCGCTAGGAGGATGACATCATGAACTACTGGTTAATGATCGTTGCCATGGCGTTGATCACCTTCTCCGTGCGCTACCTTCTGCTTGCACGCAGTGTACCTGTGCGCATCGGTCCTCGATTGCAACGGCTACTTACCTACTCAGCACCGGCGGTATTGACCGCGCTGTGGGTGCCGATTGTCTTCTTTCCCGAAGATAAACTGGCTATCTCTACTACCAACCCTTATTTGCTAGGCGCGGTGGTTGCCATTGGCTTAGCGTGCACCCGTTTATCAACGTTATTAGTCGTCGGGATATCGATTGGCTTCTTTGTTGCCCTTCAGCTACAGGTGTTCGGCTAACGCATAGAAAAACAAAAGGCGGGAGCATTTACCCGCCTTTTTCATCATCTTCAATATATCTGTGATTCACATATGAACATCAGTTATTTTGAACACGTTGCTTTTGAACACGTTGCTGCACGCGTGAGACGTGCACCAATCCTGTTAATTTGATACTCGGCTTGAGCAGAAGCTGCGCACTCCCGACGATAAAGAGCCAGGTGCCGCTTTCTATCAATGCATCATTGAGAAAAAAGAAGCTTCCAATCAAAAACCAGATCGCAATCAACAGGTCGTTAAATGCACCAAAGGCTTCATAACGACGCTGAATCGCAAAATGCTTATTACCAATATCAATATCCAGCTCTCGGCCATTACGCTGTATCATTTGCTTCCTCTGGACCTTGGTATTAATAATCGATGGCATTAACAGTCAATGTGTTGGCGTTTAATCCCCAGCATCGTCTGCACCATATTCAAGAAGAAGGTGACAGCACTCATGCCTAAAAACAACCATGCAAGAGGAATGAAGGCGAATAGCTCTTGTATCGAACTGTTTGCAGCTATTTGTGGTGTGGAAAGGTTGAAAGCGAGCAGGCAACCGATGCCGAGTAGAAAGAAGATAAAAGATGTACGAAAATGTCGCAGTAGGGTTAACATAAAACCTTTTTTAATTGCTTCAGTACCCTTTGTGACTGACTACTGTCTCAGAAGTTCCCTGTTTTTTGCATTTTTTTCAAAAAAAAGCGTTCACCATGTTGGTACCAAGGTGAACGCTGGCCTACGTGATTAGCTTAACACCAATAAATCATCGAACCTACAGCTTGTAGGTCGAGACTTTGTCGTTCAGTTTGGTGGCTTGATGACGCAGATTATCCGCCTCTTGTGAGGTATCGTTAGCGCTGTGTACTAAGTGCTCAGACACGTCCTTGATTGAGGTAATATTCTGTGTGATTTCACTCGTGACATGAGTCTGCTCTTCCGCTGCCGTGGCAATTTGCGTCGCCATATCACTTATCTGATTTACCGCCGCATCAATTTCACTCAGCGCCGCAGTAGCTTTATCAACATCAGCAACCGAATCGCCCGCCAGGGATGAACTGCTTTCCATGGTCGACACAGCGCTAGCAGTTGTGGTTTGCAAGGTCTCGATCGTTGATTTAATTTCTTCTGTGGACGCGTGTGTACGTTGCGATAAGATACGAACTTCGTCGGCTACCACCGCAAAACCGCGACCTTGTTCACCCGCACGTGCCGCCTCGATCGCCGCATTCAATGCCAACAGATTGGTTTGCTCGGCAATACCTTGAATGGTCGATAATACGGTTGAAATCTCTTGCGAGTGTTTGTCCAACTCGGCAACGATGGTGCTCGCCTGCTTGAGTTCATCCGATAAGCGTGTGATCGATGTTTTGGTATTTTCAACCACCGCACGCCCGTTATCGGTACTCTCCGTCGACGCTTGCGCTGTACTGGCCGTGTGCTCCGCGTGAGAAGCAATCTCTTGCGTGGCGGAGGCCAGTTCAGTAACCGCCGTGGCCACCATAGTGACTTCTTGTTGCTGTTGATTAATATCATCCACGTTACGGCGAGCGCGTTCCGTACTGCTATCTGATTGTGAGGTCAACTGCTGCGCTTGTTCACGAATATGGCTGATGAGCTGATGCATACTGCCAACGAAAGTGTTGAAGTTTTTTGCCAACTGCCCCACTTCATCGTCGCTTTCTACCTCAATCCGTTGCGTAAGATCACCGCTACCATGAGCAATTTGCTCCAACGCGTTGGAAACATTGGTTAACGGCCTAAACAGTATATTAACCAGTAAGTTAAATAACAGCGTACATGCAATAACAACCGCAATAGTGACCGCAATTTGTCCCCATACCGCATCAAACAGTGGTGCCACTAAGGAGTCGTAATTAATGACGGTCACCGTGATCAAATCGGTATCTTTGATCGCTTTTGCGTATACGACACTTTCAGCGCCGCCTACCTCAGCGGTGACACTCCCACCGGAATTCATCGCCGATTTTATCGTATTAAACGATAACCCTAGTTCACTAATGGATTGATTAAGCAGATCGGTGTTCGCATGCGTAAAAACATTGCCATCCTGGTTGGCAATAAACATATAACCACTACCAGGCAAAATAACTTTCTCCAAGCCCTCGATGATATCGCCAATCTCTACATCTGCGCCCAACACCAAGGTTTGCCCATTAAACTGCAATGCCTTACCCAATGAGACAACATTCGCCCCCGTTGCTGCAGCTACCGTTGGATTATCCATAAACACATTAGACGGCGAAGCCTTGGCATTGGTGTACCAGCCCCATTTTCTAGGGTCGTCATTACCCGGCGGCAACACCACCCCATTGGCATTATCTTGGCTACCGTCCGGATACGCGAGAAAGACATTATCAAATCCGCCCGAATCGCGAACCTGTTTGAGGTGAGTAACCATGTTGTCTGGGTCCGCTTCGCGGGTCAGTGATGTCATGGCTCGCTCTTTGGATGCCACCCAATCCGACACATACTGATTATACGACGCTGTTGTACTCTCTAGTCGTTGCGCCACTTCTGTATCGAGTCGCGACAAAGAGGCTCTAAAAGAAAGCGCCTCGACCAGAAAGCCACCGATAATAATGGCAAGCCCGGCAGAGACCGCCAGCTTGTGCTTGAGGGAAAGTTTTTTAAACATAACTGCCTTGTTAGTCCGTCATAATGTATTAATTATAATTTCAGTAAAACAGTGTTCCTGACGCCCGGCAAAATGGGCGCCAAACAACTGATAGGTCCATCACAACATTTTTGTGAAAGGGTTACTCAGTCTGTTGTTAACTGGCTATAAAACAGACCACATACTGCAACAAACCTAAGCTTACGGTCACTGTTATTGTATCGCACTCACAGCTTAACAGGCATGGTAGCGGGTTGCCTGCGCCAGATCAGATAAATGTAACAAGCTAAAGAGTTGAATATTACGTTCAACATCCAAATCCTCATTCTCACCTCGCAACTTTTAATGACCTACACTACGCTTTAACTAATTGAGATAAACGCTAATAGGGGCGAATTGAATGGACTTGTTTGCAGATCAACGTGACGGCGCAGCGCCCAAGTCTACTGACACAAATACAGCGTCGGCGGCAATGCCATGGCGTATACTGCTGATTGATGACGATGATCTGATGCATGAAGTGACACGGCTAGCGCTGACAGGGTTCACTTTTCAAGGACGCCCGCTAGAGCTGCTTTCTGCCTTATCAGGTCAGGAAGCAAAAGAGATTTTACAGCGAGAGCAGGACATTGCCTTAGCGCTTGTCGATGTGGTGATGGAAACCGAACATGCTGGACTTGACCTGGTACGCTATATCCGTAACGAAATGAACGATCATGTTATTCGGCTAGTGCTACGCACAGGTCAAGCGGGACAGGCACCAGAAGATAGCGTAATTCGTGACTATGACATTGATGACTACAAAGAAAAAACCGAGCTGACGACACAAAAGCTGAAAACCTTACTCTACTCGATGCTCCGCTCGTATCGCGATCTATGTACGATAGAAGAACAAAAGCAAGGCCTTAAGCGCGTGATTGAGGCATCAGCCAATGTACAGAACACCACTAATCTGCAACATTACGCCACCGCGGTGTTAGAACAGCTTACCTCACTGCTTCATATTCACGATTCTGCCTTTTATTGCGTGGTACAACCACGCCCAGGCGCCGAAGAAACAAGAGCGTTAACCCTCGCCGCGACCGGTGAATATGTGGACTGCTATACCGAGTGCGCGTTTGAAAAACTGCCTCCTATTGTATCAGCTCGATGCAAACAAGCCCTCGAAACTCGGACGAGTATTCAGTTTGATGATGGGTTTGTTCTATTCCATCGTGATGATGAGGATGTCGAATTTCTGTTGTACGTCAACCACGCGAAAACTCTTTCGGAATTAGATCAGCATTTACTCAAAATATATATGCAGAACATTGGTTTAACCTTTGAGAATCTCAGCCTCATGGTGGATCTTCGCGAAACCTCCAAAGAGCTGGTGTACAACCTTGCCAATGCCGTTGAAGCGCGGAGTAAAGAAACCGGCGCTCATGTACAACGTGTGTCTTTATTTTGTGAAAAACTGGGCGAGCTGTATGGGCTGGATGAACAAAAAACGATGCTGATGAAACATAGCTCACCGCTGCATGATGTGGGTAAAGTCGCCATTCCTGACGCGATTTTACATAAACCCGGTAAGCTCAATGCAGAAGAGTGGGACATCATGAAAAAACACGTTGAATATGGCGTAGAAATACTGAGCCATTCAAAGCGACGATTAATCTTAGAAGCCAAGGAAATAGCAGCCACACATCATGAAAAGTGGGACGGCAGTGGCTATCCTAACCAGCTAGCCGCAGAGGCAATTCCGATTAGCGGGCGCATTTCAGCCTTAGCCGATGTATTTGATGCGCTAGGGTCTAAACGGTCTTACAAAGAAGCGTGGACAGATGACGATATCCGTCATGAGTTATTCGCGCAACGCGGCAAACATTTTGAACCCAAGCTCGTCGATTTACTCCTTGAACATTGGGATGACTTCGTTGCCATTAGGGAAGCGTACCCAGATTGAATTGAAGATTTACATTTAGATTTTTCTCTTAATCATCATTACAGCGCGCCAGTCTATCTATGACCCGAAGCCATAAATTCGATGACAGCATTCGTAACCCTTTCTTCAGCCTGGTAGGCCGACGCATTCTGCTGATTATGGTTTGTCTCAGCGGTTTTTTCACGCTATTGACCACAGTGTTACAGAGCTATTGGCAGTATGATGAAGCCTTTAGTCAAGTGGAAAATCGCCATGATGAAATTGAGCATATCCACGCCGAATTAATCGCGAGCTCACTGTGGATTTACGATCTCACCAGTGTTCAAGAGCGAATCGATGGATTAGTCAACCTTCCTCATGTTGACTACCTAGCCATACGGTCCGAAAACTATCTTTTTGAGGCAGGCAAGCCAGTCGACCTGAAAAAGATGGTGAATGAGTACCCACTGGAATATGATGACCCAGATACAGGTAAAACGCAGCGCGTCGGTACCGTCTATGTTGAGTCAAATATCCAGACCATCTATACCGAATTGACGCAGCGTTTTTTTATTACCTTGCTACTCAACCTCATAAAAACCTTGCTGGTTTGCTTCTTCATTCTCTTAGTCTTTCATTATACCGTCAGTCAAAGAGTCTTTAAAATTGCTCAATTTCTTCGCCACTACAACCCACTCGATCCCAAGGACGACAAACTCATTTTGCCGCGAAAACGCTTCATTATGGAAAGAGAGGATGAGCTCGACTGGCTTGCCGACGAAGCCAATAAAATCACCAATAATATGTCAACGCTTTACCGTAATATTATGTTAGAGCGTGAACGGCTATCGGACTTTACCCATGTATCTTCTGACTGGCTCTGGGAAACCGATGCCGATCTCAAGCTCACTTTTTGTTCTGAGCCAATGCGACAAGCATTCGGTTTAGGGGCCAATCGCTTTCCCAACCTCAAAGACTTAGTGCATGGCATTGGCTGTCAGCAATTTGTGACTTATCTTAATCATCAACAAGACTTTGCCATGTGTGAAGAAACCATCCCATTCGGAGAGCAAAGCCGTTATTTTGTCTTTCAAGCGATCGCCCATCATGGTGTGAATGGCTTTCGGGGGTTTCGTGGTACCGGCATTGATATCACTGAGCTCAAAGCCGCGCAATTTGAACTGGAAGCATTGAACCAAAATCTAGAGTTAACGGTGGATGAGCGAACTAGAGAGCTGCAAGAAAGTATGGAACACCTAACAGCGGCGCAAGAGCAGTTAGTTGAGTCAGAGAAACTGGCCGCGTTAGGCAGCTTAGTCGCCGGCGTTGCACATGAAGTTAATACCCCGTTGGGGATCGCGGTTACCGCCTCCTCGGTTGTTCAAGACGTCACCAAAACGCTCAATCAAGCATTTGAAAACCAAACCCTGACCAGCACGCAGTTTGCTTCTTTGATTCATCAGGCGAATGAGAGCGTACAAATGCTCGAGCATAACCTAACACGTGCTACGCGTCTTATTCGCGATTTTAAACAAACCGCGGTCGATCAAGTCTCTGAAGCACTCACTGAATTCGATGTCAAACAAACCTTAGATGCATTGATTGCTAGCCTGCATCCAGAAACGCGTAAAGTCCCAGTGACGCCGCAGGTTGTAGGTGATAACAATATACGGATGTACAGTTTACCTGGTGTGATCACTCAAATTATCTCAAACCTTGTCATGAACAGTATCAATCATGCTTTTGAAGATACTCAATCGCCTGAAATCATTATTGAATTTGAAACACAAGACGACCATCTGTACCTCAGTTATCAGGACAACGGATGTGGTATTGATCCCGCTCTACATCATCGTATCTTTGAACCTTTTTATACCACTAAACGCGGACGTGGCGGATCAGGCCTAGGGCTGAATCTGGTATTTAATTTGGTTAGGCAAAAGTTAGAAGGCGAGCTTCAATTTGAATCAGAGCCAGGAAAAGGCGCTAAATTTATGTTTTTAATCCCTTTGAGCTTATCGACTCGCAGCTCGCGAAACGTAAGCAAAGACAAGCACTAAGGCGATAAAAAGAGCATGGGAAAGCTGCAAAAATTTGAACAAGGGTTAAGTCATCCACTGTTTAGCATTGTTGGACGGCGTATCATTTTATTGATGGTGCTTCTCAGTGGCGTTTTCACCATCATGACAACGCTCTTGCAACTATCATGGGACTATGAAGAGGCATTCAATAACGTTGATAAACGCCAATATGAAATCAAGAATGTACATGCAGATCTGCTTGCATCCTCACTCTGGGTCTTTGATCTGGTCAGTGCGCAGAACCGCCTCAACGGCCTGGTTAATTTACCCTATATTGATTACCTATCCGTTGAGTTTGATGAGGTTGTTTTAGATGCCGGTCAACCCAACACACAAAGTACGGTCACGAGCGAAACAGTGCTCACTTACGTGCACCCAGACACCGAGCGTCGTATCGAGCTCGGGGTTTTAAAGATTGAATCAGACACACAAAAAATCTATGACGTTTTACTACAACAATTTTTAGTCACGCTGCTTCTTAATGGCGTTAAAACACTGATTGTCTGCGCGTTAATCCTGTGGGTATTTCACCAAAGTGTCAGCCAGCGAGTATTCGCCATCGCCAAGCATTTACGTCAGTTTGATCCGTTAGCACCGACTCATGAGCCGCTAAACCTAAAACATCGCAAGTTTATCATGGAGAAAAATGACGAACTGGACTGGCTCGCTGACGAAACCAATAAAATCACCTTACGGATAAGTAACCTTTATCAAAATATTATCTTAGAGCAACAACGGTTAGCGGACTTTACTAACGCTGCGTCAGACTGGCTTTGGGAAACCGACGCGACACAGCGACTCACCTTTTGTTCAGAAGCAATGCAGTCTGCGTTGGCTATTTCCATTGAGCCCCCCACAAAAATAAAAGCGGTTCCAGCACTCATCCATTGCGCATCGCTGCTAAACAAAATGGATGCCTGTGAAAACTTCACCATGTGTGAGGAGCAGATCACCCTCGACGGCAATACCTATTATTTTGTTTTCCAGGGCGTCGCGCATTTCAACCATCAAGGCTTTGTCGGTTTTCGAGGGACAGCAATTGATATTACCGAGCTAAAGCAAACACAGTTTGAGCTAGAAAAACTGAATCAAACCTTGGAGGCTACCGTCGAAACGCGGACTCAAGATTTAGAACACAGTATGGCCCATCTCAAAGCGGCACAGAATCAGTTGGTAGAATCAGAAAAACTCGCGGCGCTCGGACGTTTAGTCGCCGGTGTCGCCCACGAGGTCAATACACCACTTGGGATAGCCGTAACCGCCAACTCAGTAATTAAAGAGGCCGTTTCACGCTTGAATACCGCGTTCGAGCAGCAAACGCTAACCAGCCAACAATACACAGAATGGATGCAACAAATCACAGACGGCACTGGCATGCTAGAAAATAACCTCAATCGTGCCGCCCGCTTGATTCGAGATTTTAAACAAACCGCAGTCGACCAAGTCTCTGAGAGCCGCAGTCAATTCCGCCCTGTACAAACCCTGGATGCGCTCGTAGGGAGCCTGCATCCTGAAACGAAAAAAGTCCCAGTGACACCTGTTGTCGAGGGCGATGCGGAACTACTGATGAATAGCTTGCCGGGCGTATTAACGCAAGTCATTTCAAACTTAGTGATGAACAGCGTTCGCCATGCCTTTGAAGGGGTAAGCAATCCGAATATCCACATCAAAGTGATAGACCATAACGACGAGGTTGACATCGTATATACTGACAATGGTGTGGGGGTGCCTCCCGACTTACATCAACGCATTTTTGAGCCCTTTTATACGAGCAAGCGCGGCAAAGGAGGATCAGGATTGGGACTGAACCTTGTTTTTAATTTGGTGTATCAAAAGCTGCAAGGCCAGCTCAAATTTGACTCTGACGTTAACCAAGGCGTGGCGGTCACATTAACGTTACCCAAGTTTCTTCAAGCATCTCCCCATTTGGAAGACACAGAGACAAAAAATGGCGGGGCTGTAAACGAGTAAAGAGCCAGCATGGCTGGCTCTTGGTGATTAACGCCTAACGCAGACCGAATTTAAGCCAGCGCCGCGTCTTCTTCCGGTGCGGAGGCATGCTCAGGAAGATAGCGGTAGTATTCCGCATCTTTCGCCGGCGAAAGCGTGTGGCCCATGATCATATCAGCGGCCTTTTCTGCCACCATAATCGTCGGTGCGTACAAATTGCCATTGGTGATCGCCGGGAACACGGAGGCATCCACCACACGCAAGTTATTCACGCCATGGACGTTCAGCGATTCATCCACCACGGCCATTTCGTCACTTTCAAGGCCCATCTTACATGTGCAGCTTGGGTGATAGGCACTTTCCCCTTCTCGAGCCACAAAGTCGAGGATCTCCTGATCCGTCTGTGCCTCGCTGCCCGGCGAAAGCTCTTTGCCACGTAAATGATCAAAAGCCGGCTGGGCGATGATATCGCGAGAGACACGGATCGCTTCCACCCACTCTTTACGCTCTTGTGGCGTTGAAAGGTAGTTAAAGAAGATCTCTGGCTTCTCATCCGGGTTGGTACTACGAATTTTGACATGGCCACGCACATCGGTATTCATCGGCCCAACGTGTAACTGGAAGCCATGTCCTTTGTTCGGTGCCGAACCATCATAACGGATCGCCAACGGCAAAAAGTGGAACTGTAAATTCGGGTAGGCGACTTCGTCGTTACCGCGCACAAATCCACCCGCTTCAAAGTGGTTAGTCGCGGCAGCACCTTTACGACGGAAAAGCCAATCAAAACCAATTTTAGGCTGATTGTGAAACTTAAGCGCGGGATACATGCTGACCGGCTCTTTACATTCGTACTGCACATACAGCTCTAAGTGATCTTGTAAGTTTTCTCCCACGCCTGGCAAATGATGCACCGGTTTGATACCTAAGTTTTTCAGCGTATTCTCATCACCTACACCGGATAATTGTAAGAGCTTGGGTGAGTTAATCGCGCCGCCGCAGCTGATAATTTCAGCCCCATAAGCGGTTTTTTTGCGACCCCACTTACGGTATTCCACCCCAATCGCGGTTTTACCTTCAAACACGATCTTATCGGTCGTTACCCCTGTCAGTACTGTCAGATTTTTACGGTTCATGACCGGGTGTAAATACGCCCGGGCAGCACTGTGACGACGGCCGCGATAGATATTTTGATCAAAAATACCAAAGCCTTCTTGCTGATAACCATTCACATCGTCGGTCAATGGATAGCCCGCTTGTTGCGTCGCGTCAAAGAACGCACTAAACAGAGGGTTATCACATTGTGCGGTTTCAATCGCCAGCGGACCATTGTTGCCATGATAGTCATCTTGGCCTTTTAATCGCGTCTCACACTTGCGGAAATACGGTAAGCAATGGGCATAATCCCATTTTTTCAGCCCGTGATCGTTGGCCCACTTTTCATAATCCAACGCATTACCACGAATATAAATCATGCCATTAATACTACTGCTACCACCCAGCACTTTACCGCGCGGCTGCGCAATGCGGCGATTATGCATATTCGGTTCGGGCTCGGATTCATAGAGCCAGTTATAGGTGCTATCTGTTAGCAGATAGGTTAACGCCGCAGGCATGTGAATACGAAAATCAATACGATAGTCAGGGCGTCCCGCCTCGAGTAACAGCACCTTGTTATCTGGATTAGCACTTAAACGATTCGCCAGTACGCAGCCTGCCGAGCCTGCACCAACAATGATGTAGTCGTAATTTTGTTGCTGTCCCATAAAACCTCCAGTTTTTGTCCTTCCCGCGCGCAGGGGCATAAGCCCGAAATAATCGCAACACGGGTGATGGGTATGATTGTGTAGAGGTTTCCTTTTTGATGATTTTTATAATTCGCTTGATACTTGTGCATCAATGCATTGTTGTAGCAACCGATAATGGTGGCTAATCGTTGCTTGTGCCTTAAACGGCTCCGCAGCGATAATGTGGTTAACGGTCTGTTGCCAGTTTTCCACTGTAAGACGACGGTAATCCGTCGCCTGATAAAGCGCATAGTCGTGTGAGCTAAACCCTTGCTGTATCGCATGCATCACCCACTCAAAAATCGGATTTCCCGACATGGTAGCAATCAACAAGTTCAGTGCTCGGTCGAGCTCCCCTAAGCGAGCGAGATCGGGCTCATCATCTTTGGCAAGTGCCGCAAGCTCGGCGACCTTATCGTTTAACTGTTGCTTTTGTTCTGCTGTTCCACGACTGATCGCGAGCAGTACTAAGCTGTGATCGACGGTTTCACGAAATTCCGCCACTTTGTCTGCTTTGACGTGACTTTGTTTTAAGAACAATGCCAGTGACTCGCTAATATTGTGCACGTCAACCTGGCGGACAACCGCTCCACCTTTTTGCCCTTTACGAATTTCAATCAAGCCTTTTTGTTTGAGTGATTGAATCGCCTCGCGTACCACTCCACGCCCCGTCCCAAACTGTTGCTGTAGCTCACGTTCACTGGGTAACTTGTCTCCCGGCTTCAGCGCTTCCGATAAAATCGCAGATTCGATCTGCAAGGCAACGTCTTCACTGGCACGTCCCATTTGTACCGGATGAAACAGACTGGTTGTGGATGCTGTCATGATGGCCCCTCGCTTTTGGTCCTACCAAACTAACAAAATAATCGTAATATCGTCAAATTTATCTTTAAAAACCGCTTTTGGTAGTACCTTAACGATGAGCTTGGCGATTAAACCTCGATATTTGGGGTTGGGTCTTGAATAGAGAGTAGTCAGTGACTATCATCACGTTTTTTATTTATAAAGGAGAGTTGCCATGCGCATGACGCCGCCCTAGTCGTTCCCGCCTTATTTTTTCACCTTGTATAATCATATTCCTTTAAAAGACTGAGACTGTTCATGATTGAAACGATGAAACGTGATTGGTTCTCCAATCTGCGTGGTGACGTGCTGGCTGGCATTGTGGTAGCTCTAGCGTTAATTCCAGAAGCGATTGCTTTTTCTATTATTGCGGGTGTCGACCCAAAAGTGGGGCTGTATGCCTCATTCAGTATTGCAGTGATTATTGCCTTTGTCGGTGGCCGACCTGGGATGATCTCTGCGGCAACCGGCGCCATGGCGTTACTGATGGTGACACTGGTTAAAGAGCACGGCCTTGAATATTTATTGGCCGCCACCGTACTAACGGGTGTTTTGCAAATTCTAGCCGGTTACCTCAAGCTCGGCGATCTCATGCGCTTTGTATCACGCTCGGTGGTCACTGGATTTGTTAACGCCCTTGCGATCCTCATTTTTATGGCCCAGTTACCCGAGCTCACTGACGTGACGTGGCACGTGTATGCCATGACGCTGGCAGGATTAGCCATTATCTATTTGTTCCCATACGTTCCTGTGGTCGGTAAATTATTGCCATCGCCATTGGTGTGTATTTTGGTCCTAACAACGCTTGCCATTAGCGTTGGGTTAGATATTCGGACTGTGGGTGATATGGGCGAGTTGCCAGATACCTTACCGGTGTTTTTATGGCCCGATGTGCCGCTTAACCTTGAAACCTTGATGATTATCTTCCCGTACTCAGCGGGACTAGCGGTAGTCGGTTTGCTCGAATCGATGATGACCGCTACCATTGTGGACGATTTGACCGACACCGGTAGTGACAAAAACCGCGAGTGTAAAGGCCAAGGTATCGCGAATATTGCCACCGGCTTTATTGGTGGTATGGCCGGTTGTGCGATGATTGGTCAATCGATCATTAACATCAAATCCGGCGGTCGTTCACGCTTATCCACCCTGTGTGCCGGTACACTTCTGTTGATCATGGTGGTGTTTTTAAGCGACTGGATTAAGTTGATCCCCATGGCGGCCCTAGTGGCGGTGATGATCATGGTCTCGATTGGGACATTCTCGTGGAGCTCTATCAAAGATCTTAAAACCCATCCTTTGTCGACCAATATTGTGATGGTCACCACCGTGATTGTGGTAGTGGCAACCCATAACTTGGCCATTGGTGTTTTGGTCGGTGTGTTATTGGCATCCTTGTTCTTTGCCAACAAAATTGGTCGCTTTATGGTGGTTAAAAGCGAGCAAACCCAAGCTGACGAGCGTACCTATCGCGTTGTTGGGCAGGTCTTTTTTGCCTCTTCCGAGCAGTTCATTACATCGTTTGATTTTAAAGAAGCCGTTGAACGCGTCACCATTGATCTCTCTGATGCGCATTTTTGGGATGTTACCGCCGTCTCATCGCTCGACCGCGTGGTGATTAAATTCCGCCGTGAAGGCACCGAGGTGAATTTAGTGGGCATGAATGAAGCAACCGCCACCATTGTGGACAAGTTTGGCGTCCATGATAATCCGGAAGAAGTGGAAAAAATGATGGGCGGACACTAAGGAGCGCACGATGAATAAAATTATTGCTTGTATTGATGGTGCGTCGTACACCCAATCGGTGACAGATCTCAGCGTTTGGGCGGCTTCACGCCTGTCTGCACCGCTGACCTTTTTACATGTGTTGGAAAAACCCGCGAGTAGCGATTCTGAGTTATCAGGCAGTATTGGTTTAGGCAGTCGCGATCAGCTCATGAGTGAGCTGGTCGAGCTGGATGAAAAGCGTGCCAAACTGGCCTTGCAACATGGTAAGGCCCTATTGCATGAGTGCGAAGAAGTGGCGCTATCAAAGGGGCTGACCGAGGTCACGCGCTTGCAGCAACATGGCCACTTGCTTGAATCTTTGCTAGCGCTTGAATCGACCATGCGGGTGCTGGTGATTGGCCGGTCCGGTGATTTGCACCAGAACGATGCCAAAGCGATTGGATCGCAACTCGAAAGCGTCGTCCGCCGTATTCACAATCATATTTTGATTGCCACCGGGGATGTCACCCCACCCGATAGCTACCTTCTCGCGTTTGATGGCAGTGAGGTCAGTGAAAAACTGGTAGAGAAAGCCCTGAACACACCCCTTCTTAAGGGCATGACCTGTCATTTGGTGATGGTAGATAACGACGCACATTCAGAGGCGTTTGAACGTGCAGCCCAACGCTTAACCGCCCAAGGTGTCGATGTTGTTCAAGCACGTTTATCGGGCGAGCCCGCTCAGGCTCTGTTGGCGTACCAAGCGCAACAAAATGTGGGCTTAATCACCATGGGCGCTTACGGTCATACCAAGCTGCGTCAGCTGTTTGTGGGTAGCACCACCACACGCATTGTGATTGATTCGCCCGTCCCTCTGTTATTGATTCGATAGCGGTTATTTATATATCTAGGCGGAGTGCTGCTCCGCCGCTTTCCTCCTTATATATCCCCGAGTCCGCAAGACGATTAAAGGTCATACCGCAACGACATTATCTGGCGGTGTAATGTTCTGTGACGGCATTCAAAACGCGCTCTTGCTTTTGTGCGCATAAGTCTGGTTACGATTTTCTTGGCGTGGTGTCATCCATTGAGCGCAAACAGTTATTAAATCTTGATTTTTTCAACTAGAGTCGAAGTAGACCGTTATATAAAAGTAGAGAAAATCGATGATGAAAATCATGTCCGTCGCGCTTCGATGGCCGATTATACAAACAGCGCTCAAAGTGGCTTTTGTGGTTGGAACGATACTCAATGTTATCAATCAAGGCCATGCTCTATTAGGCGAGAGTCCGATTGCATGGGGGCAAGTGGTACTCAATTATCTGGTTCCTTATTGCGTCTCTTCATACAGCGCAGCCAAGATAGAAATGCGCGAGGATACCCGATCATGAGTACCGATCTGAACATGCACTCTCTATCGGATATCAGTAATGAAGTATTTAAAGATCCGCAGTTTATTAGCGACCTAAGAAAAGAGATGCTTAAGTTTGCTCAGCTTCAATTAAGAGACGATGCTAAAGCGGAAGATGCGGTGCAAGACGCATTATTGGCGGCCTACCGGAGTATCGAAAAGTTTAGTCGTCAATCCGCGTTTAAAACATGGGTTTTCGCTATTTTAAAGAATAAAATCATAGATATACTGCGAAAAGGTCAGAGGGAAATCAGTGTAAGCCAACCTGTCAGTGATGAATCAGATGCATTCGATGAAGTGCTGTTCACTCAGCGCGGATATTGGCATACTGATGAGCGCCCAGAGCGATGGTCGACACCAATGGAGTCAGTAAAAGATGAGCAGTTCTGGCTGGTCTTTGAAACGTGTTTATATGCATTACCTGAAAACTTAGCGCGCGTTTTTATGATGAGAGAATTTGTCGAGCTAGAGAGTGATGAAATATGTCAAAATTTGGCGATCACCACGAGTAACTTGCACGTTTTACTGTATCGAGCACGACTAAGATTGCGAGAATGTTTAGAAAACAAATGGTTTCGAGGAGCACGGCAATGATGATGAACTGCCAACAAGCCACTCGCTTACTGTCTGACGCTTTGGATCGTGAGCTGACAATAAAAGAAAAAGCAGCGCTCACTGTTCATACATCGATGTGTTCGGGGTGCCGTCATTTTGGTAAGCAAATGGGCACAATCCGACAAATCAGTAAGCAGTTTGTCAATGGCGATAGTCCCGACAACAATCAAGACTCATAACCTCCCAACCTCCGCCGACAGTTCCCAGTTATCATTAGTCACATAATGTTTTGCCATATCTTATTCGTGACGCACGTATGAAAAACCATACAAATTATCTTATCTCTTCTACAGTAAACAATGATTACCAAAAATAATGTCAAAATATGTGTAAGAAACGGATAGGTATACACGACAAATCAGTAGAGACAAGGAAACAGTCGCAAGCCGTGATGAGATTATGACCATCACATTGCGCACTCTCTTTCTCTATCTTATTGATTCAAAGAAAATCGTTAAAGACAATGGAGAGATATGATGAACAAAGCCATAGTTTCAGCGTCACTAGTCACTGCTCTGAGTACCGCATTAGTCATGGCGGCAGCGCCTGCTGAGGCGTCGGGAATGAAAGACAAAGAAAAATGCTACGGCGTTGCCTTAAAGGGACAAAATGATTGCAAAGCCGGGCCAGGAACCTCATGTGCCGGTACATCAGTCAGAGATTATCAAGGCAATGCCTGGTCACTGGTGCCTAAAGGGACCTGTGAACAAACAGCTTCGAAAACGTCGCCAACAGGGTTTGGTCAGCTGGAATCCTTCGAAGAAAAGAACGCGTGATCACACGATGACTGCGACAACGCTATCCCGCCTACCTCTGTCTGTCGGGGTTGGTTTGAAACCTGAACATGTTCAAACCATCCTCGATACTCAGCCTGATATTGGATTTTTTGAAATCCATGCTGAGAACTATATGGTGGCTGGCGGGCCATTTCATCATCACCTCGAACAGATCTGCGCCCACTACCCGCTTTCGATTCACGGTGTGGGATTATCGATTGGCGGGGAAGACCCGTTGGATGACGCGCATCTAGAGCGGCTATCTACCTTAATTGAGCGCTATCAGCCAGCCGTTTTTTCTGAACACCTTGCTTGGTCTTCTCATCAAGGTACGTTTTTAAACGACTTACTGCCTGCCCCCTATCATCAAAAAACACTATCACGGGTTTGTGACCATATTGATCGTGTTCAAGAAAAGCTAGGTTGCAGAATGTTACTCGAAAATCCCGCCACCTATGTGGCGTTTTCTGACTCCACATTGGCTGAGGAAGACTTTATCGGCGACATTATCAAGCGCACGGGCTGTGGTTTACTGCTTGATGTCAATAATGCCTACATCTCTTGTGTGAACCACGGACACAACATGGCTTCGTATCTTCAAGCGTTACCCTTGCATGCAGTCGCGGAGATCCATCTTGCCGGTCATGCCGCGGATGTGGACTCGATAGGTGCCACGCTTTTAATTGATAGCCATGACGCTCCTATTAGCCAAGACGTGTGGCATTGGTACCGTTTTGTGATTGAACGCATCGGACCCACGCCGACCTTGATCGAGCGTGATAATAACATACCGCCATTTTCCGTCTTAGCGGCGGAAGCGAAACACGCACAATCTATGATGATGCAGACGCGGGAGAAGGCATGAGCATAAATCGACAAGCCCAATGGATGACTGATCTTTTCGCCTCAATGCCCTCGTGTCCAGAAGGATTAACAACATGGAATGGATCCGATCCCACACAGCGTTTTGCCGTCTATCGAAACAATGTCATTGTTTCCTTAACGGAGGCGCTTGCTGATAGCTTTCCAGTGGTTCAAGCGTTAGTCGGCGATGATTTTTTCTTTGCAATGGCTCGCGAGTTTATTCGCACACATCCACCAAGCTCGCCTGTTTTAGTGTGGTATGGTGCTGAACTTCCTGATTTTATCTATACTTTTCCGCCCGCGTCTAGTCTGCCTTATCTGGCTGACGTGGCACGGTTAGAGTGGATGAGAGTGGCGGCATGGCATGCCGAAGATGCTACCCCTATGGCACAGGAAGCGCTAGCAGCATGGCTTGCCAATGGTGATGCATTAGCGCAAACAACGATTGAACTACATCCTTCTTTATCGACTTTTCGCTCTCAGTATCCAGTCGCTTCTCTTTGGGCCGCGCATCAACATGAGACCGTCAATCTCTCTCACATTGATCTTGCAGTATCGGAAGCGGTTGTATTAATCAGACAAAATATGCGCGTAGACATTACACGCTTTGATCACCACACAGTTCGATTTATCTCACTGCTCAAAGAAGGGTTGTCCTTTGCTGATGCTGTGCAGCGGGTCGGTGAGCTTGAACTTTCTGACACCTTAGCGTGGCTGCTAAAAAATGAATGTATTGTCAATGTGCGACCTATGAGAGAGTGACTTATGTTATTAATCCTTGTGAGATGGATTCAATCATCCATCACCTTATTTACATGCATACCCAATACACTCATCGCGTTACTCGCGCGTTTTTCTATTGCGGCTATTTTTTGGAAATCAGGCCAAACGAAGATAGAAGGACTGTCGATTGACCTTATTGCTGGTGAGTTTGAATTAGGGTGGCCGCGTTATTCTGATTCATTGCTTGCTCTATTCCGCTATGAATATCAATTGCCACTCATTCCACCGGAGATCGCTGCCCCCATGGCCGCTTTTGCCGAGCATTTATTTCCACTGCTTATTTTAATAGGGCTTGCTACACGGTTTTCTGCATTGGCGTTACTTGGAATGACAGCGGTTATACAGGTATTTGTCTACCCAGATGCATACGCGACACATGGTGTATGGGCGGCCGTTTTGCTTTTTTTAATTGCGCATGGGCCAGGTCGCATTTCCGTTGATCACCTTTTGAAACGCTGGTTTGTTGCGAGGTAAAGCATGCGTATAAAGTTTTCGTACTTAGCCTTGCGAGCGTAGAAATCACCTGTAGTGGGCACTTACTAGGCCTGCTTCATTGAATCAGCTATTATTTCTCTACTACTGACATAACGAACAAGACAAACGTGGCCGTTAAGCTTCGTTAAGCTTCGTTAAGCACCTTGGTCATAAAGTGCAGTGCATGATCAACAGGATAGTCCGTCAATGTCATTTGGCACTGATAACCCTGCTTTTCATAGAAGGGTCTGGCTTGAAAGCTGAAGGTATCGACAAACGCCATTTTACAGCCTATGTCCTTGGCATATTCTTCCAGATTATCTAATAGATGGCTGCCGACATGACGATGGCGAAAAGCATCATCGACCCAAAGGTATTTAATCAATAGCCATTGGCCCCAGGTATTGGCAACAATGCCACCGATGCGCTCATCATTATCATTATAGGCGTAGCCGGCAAGCGTGCCCTCAGGGAGACCGGCTAAGAAGGGGGCGTTGCTTTGTTTTAGCCCCTGACGGATAGCGGTAATATCGTCATCACTCGGGCTTGCGTCCATGCGGTATTTCATTGTCGTCCATTTACTTACCAATCAGAAGATTGGGATAGTATGCCCTTTGTGTTTTCGCCAATCTGTGCCAAGGCGCACTCTATTTGGCTTTACTCTTCATCAATCGGCTTGGCAGCGACTGAGCACTGGGTGGTCACGGTCAGTTTAGGCCAATGGGTTAACCATTGTTTTTCTTCAATACGCTGCTGAAAAACCGCCCATGGCCTTGCCGGGTTATGGCTCAGCTTCAACTCGAACAGCGACTGAACCCCAAACGCGGCAATGATCTCACAGCGCTGATTCATATCGAGACGGACCGCAATGGCCGTTTCTTTTTCAGGCCAAAATCGCATGGCGTCCAGGGTGCCAGCATACGCGGGGTCTTGGTGCTTTTCGTGCATCCGTGCTTGGTTACGGACTTGCCAGGTAATCTCTGGCATGGTTTTTTGTAGTAACCCTTGAAGATATTGCTCACGCTCACGACTGGTATCGCTCGGATCATAGTAGATCACATCGATATCATTCAGCGCACTTGGCGGATATTTATGCATCGCATCCCAGACAAGGTTTCTCACAAACCCGGCGGCGATATAGCACTGAGGCAAATTGAGAGACTGAACACATCGTAATGCTCGCATCCTCATAGGATCTGCTTCAATTAAATCAATTAAGGCGCGACGATATATCTTCTGGCATAAAAAGAATTGATGCTGGTGGCGTTTACGGATCCGACGGCGCTTCATGGATTAATCACCGTGGCGGATGTGTTCATAAATTGAGCGTGATACATGGTAGTTGTACTGCCTGGCAATTTTTTGGGCCCAAAAAAGCTGTGGTAATTCAAATAGCACTAAACCAACCAAAATCAGAGCGAAATATGGCTGGCTCATCACTAAGCCAATAATGGCGATTACCAATAACGTACATTCTACGATAAACAACCGGTACTTTCGCAAGTAAAGATGATGGAATCCCCCTAAGAAAGCCCAATTGAGTACCGCATAGGTGTCTGGATCTTTCAGTTGTCTGGTTTGCTCGGCAAAATAGCGTTTTTTCTGGCTTGGGGTTAAGCCATTCACTTGATCACGCAGCAAGGCTTCCTGTGTTTTCAGCTCTTGCCATGGTTGCGTTATCCGCATCTAAGGCACCTCATCGTGAATTATTTCTACTGCATCGGGATCATTACAACGACGAATGCGCGCTAAGCCGAGTTGCCAGCCGCGAAGTGCGCCGTACTTTTCGATCGCTTGGCGCGTGTACTCCGAGCAGCTCGGCTCGAAATTACACGCAATATTGAACCGTTTCTTTGATCCACCTTTAGCTTGGTAACGATGGATTAAAGTAAGCGACAAATACTTGAGCATTAGCGACCTAGGGTGACAATCACAGCTTCACGTTGCCAAAATAGCATATAACGTTTCTTTTCAATCACTTGAAAAACAACCTGCCAGCCATCTTGCGCGTATTGATTGAGTTCAGCTTCGAGGCGTTGCAACGGCAAGCCACTTGAGCCCAGCAATAAGGTGCCGCAACCACCTTCAACAATATGAACGACTTTGTACTCGGTAAACTTGCTCATCAATATTCTCCCTCTCCGAAACAAAAATGCCGCCTTGAAGGCGGCATCAGAGATTACCAGATATTCACCCGCTGATCTTCGGGTAAATACATGCCATCACCTTCCTTAATATCAAAGGCTTCATAGAATGCAGGGACATTGCGCGGCGCACCGAGCACGCGATATTGCGGTGGCGCATGCGGACCCAGCGACACGCGCTCACGCAGGGCATCTTCACGCATCTTCATTTTCCAAATCTGCCCCCAGCTGAGGAAGAATCGCTGCTCGCCGGTATACCCGTCCATCACTGGAGACGATTCACCCTGCAACGATTTTTGATAGGCGCGGAAGGCGGTGGTCAAGCCGACTAAATCACCAATGTTCTCACCCAAAGACACTTTGCCGTCAATGAACAAGTCCGGCAATGGCTCAAACTGGCTAAATTGCTCGGCCAGCTTTTGGGTGCGTGCATCAAAGCGCGCCCGGTCCTCATCCGTCCACCAGTTTGATAGGTTGCCATCGCCATCATAACGCGAGCCCTGATCATCAAAACCGTGCCCCATTTCATGACCAATCACCGCGCCGATACCGCCATAGTTCACGGCATCATCCGCATTCATATCAAAAAACGGCGGCTGTAAGATCCCGGCGGGGAACACTATCTCGTTAGCAGTTGGGCTGTAATAGGCGTTGACCGTTTGCGGGGTCATACCCCACTCTTTGCGATCAACTGGCGCACCAATCCGCGACAGCATATCTTGATAGCCCCAGCGTGCGGCACGTTTGCTGTTGCCAACCAAGTCATCGACGTTAATAGTCAGCGCGCTGTAATCTTCCCATTGCTCTGGATAGCCGATTTTAGGCGTGAATTTACTCAGCTTATCCAATGCTTTCGCTTTGGTTTCATCGCTCATCCAGGCTAAGGACTCAATCGAGTCTTTAAACGCGGCACGCAAGTTATCAATCAAGGTTTCCATACGCGCTTTGGCTTCTGGCGGGAAATAACGCGCGACATATTCTTGGCCAAGCGCTTCACCCAGCACCCCTTCGGTGGCTTGCACGCCCCGCTTCCAACGGTCACGCTGCTCAGGAATACCGTTGAGGGTTTTGGAATAGAACGCAAATTGACGTTCAACCAACTCATGATTTAGGCGCGGTGCAAACGCATTGAGCGTGCGAATGGTTAGATAATCTTGCCACGCTTGCAAACTGGTTTGCTTAAACACCTGCCCTAGCGCCTCAAAATAAGACGGCATGCGCACCACTACTTCATTGGCTTTGTCGATGCCCGCGCGCTTGGCAAAGCGTGCATAATCAAACTCGCCCATCAACTGGTTGAGCGCCTCAATGGGCATTTTATTATAGGTTGCTTGCGCGTCACGGCGTTTAGCGCGTGTCCAATGCTGTTCAGCCAGCGTTTTTTCCAGCTGATAAATCCGATCCGCGCGTTGCGTGGCCTGATCGTAGCCCGCTAAGGTCAGCATATCTTCGAGATAGCGTTTATAAGCAGTGCGGATACGCTCAGCGTCCTCGGTGTCTCGGAAATAATAGTCTCTATCCGGCAAGCCCAACCCGCTTTGGCTCAGATACAGGGCGTTATAGTCAGGATTTTTCGCATCGGCCCACGCATAAAAACTAAACGGGATCCCAACGCCAACTTGTCGCAAATCGGCCATCGCGTAAATCAGCGCAGGCTTCGAGGAAATCGCCGCAATACGATCAAGCTCAGGTTTAATTGGCGTGACCCCTAGGGCATCAATTTTATCTTGGTCCATATAGCTAAGATAAAAATCACGCAGCTTTTGCTCGTTGGAGCCAGGCTTGAGATCATCACGCGCCACCAGCTCATCAATGATGCCTTTCAGACGCTTTTCATTCTCTTCCGCTAGGATACGGAACGCACCATAGCTGGACATATCACTGGGGATTTGGGTTTGGTCGTACCACGTGCCGTTCACGTGACGGAACAAGTCATCTTGCGGACGAACCGATCGATCAAAATCTTGTAGATACAGACCGGATTCGCGCTGTACTTCAGCGTGTGTGGTGTTAGCAGCGTACACCTGCCCAGGCACCAGGCTCATCACGCCTAGTGCAAACGCGACCCCCATCGCGGCTCGCTTAAATCGCACTCGGTTGACTGATTTATTTTTCATCATTCGTTTACCTAATTCCTTCCATAACATGGCTCAAGCGACGTAATCTTGCCGATTCCCGAAAAGACATGCGCTGTTCACGACATAAGGTCTCGATAGAGCACCACACAGTGATAATCACGCCCCTCGTCTTGCTCGGGTTCAAAATGGGTAATACGACAAAACCCTTGCTGATACCAGAATCGAAACGCGCGAATGTTCTCGGCATAAACATTCACCCCCATGCGTCGATAGTCCCCATAAGCTTGCACGGTTTCAATCACGCTCGCAACCGCTTCGCTGCCATAGCCATGCTTTTGATATCTTGGAGAAATAGTGAGCATGGGCAGCCAAACACTCTGTGTATCCGGCGCATTGAGCGAGATTTGCAGATAGCCGATATCTTTACCGTCATGGGTTTGAATGCGACGAAGATAAAAGGCGTCTTCCACATCAGGCGCCTTTTTCTCCGCACTGTCGGCAATCAATGATTGATAGGTGGATAACGACCAAGACTTAAACGTGGGATCTTGATATTGCAGATGCTGATTTTGCTCAAACAGTGCTTTAACGCGCTTTGCATCACTGTACTCAAACGCACTAAAACATAGGCGTTCAGACCGCCATGTTGCTGGGAACATGTTCCTATTCCTATTTTATCAGCGCATACATTGATTATTATCGCGCTACGTACCTTATCCAGACTGCATATTACTCGTTTCGCTGCCAGTGGTAATCCATTTGCTTGGCCACGCGCTGGGCTAAGTCCTCGCTGTGCAGATCAGCCACCAGCTGCAAACTCATATCAATACCCGCAGAAATACCCGCGGAGGTAAGATATTTTCCATCCCTCACCCAGCGCTTACCTGATACCACGCTTAATGGCGGATAGGCACGGCTGAGGTCGTCCATGTCTTCCCAATGTGTGATCACTTTTCGACCATCGAGTAGTCCGGCTTCTGCGAGTATGAACGCCCCCGTACAGACAGAGGCCATACATTGGGTGATCGCATCTTGTTGCTTCACCCAATCGATCACCGACGGGTTGGTGACTTGCTCATGGTGAACGCCGCCGACAACCAGCAGCAAATCTAGTGTGGGATGGTTGGCGAGATGATAATCCGGCACGACACGCAAACCGCCGCGCGCGAGCACAGGTGAGTCTTGTTCAGCAATCAGTCCAACCTGCCAACTGTCCGCGCCTAAACGTTTTGCAGTGCTAAACACTTCATAAGGCCCGGCAAAATCGAGCACCTCTGCGTGCTCATACACATAAATACCAATATTCATCGTTTGTCCTTACATCCATGTAAGTTTAAGATTCTACTAAGCACTCTGTTTTAAATACTTCTTCACCTTTTTTAAGGCCATTTGTCGTTTTAATGGCGAGAGATAATCGATAAAAAGGTTTCCAGATAAGTGGTCGATTTCATGCTGCATAACAATGGCAAGAAAATCATCGCGCTCTATCGTGATCGATTGACCATTGCGATCAAGGGCCGACACCACAACAGACGAGTATCGCTCGACATCTGCATAATAGCCGGGCACGGATAAACAACCCTCCTGACCAATGGCTTTGTCAACGCCAGATACAACCACCGGATTAATGAGCACTAAAGGGTCATCCCGGCGTTCAGAAATATCGATGACGACAATCGCCTCTTTACGACCCACTTGCGTGGCAGCCAATCCAATACCGTTGTCAGTGGCATACAACGTCTCAAGCATATCATCAATCAACGTCTGTACGGCGGTAATATCCGTGACTGGCTCTGCTTTTATGGCCAGCCTTGGATCTGGCGCGGTAATGATTTCTAACATACGGGCTATCTATTTCACAGGTTAAGGGTGAGGAGGAATAAACTTATCAAAGCGACTCTCCATACAGGCACTGATATCGGTGGTAATAAACTCCCCCTGATAATACAAACTGAAAATGGTGGCCGGTGAAGGACATGCTTGTGCTTGGCTCAATATCTCTAAATGATGCACTTCAAGCGGGATACCACGCTGCGCACAGCTTTGTTGTAGCGAGTTCAGCACATGGTATTCCGCATAAGGACAACGATGGGAGTAATACACCACACACCCTTCAGTTGATACGTTGGCGGTATGAACGGATTCTCTAAATTGCGGTATTTCAGCTGCATCATTCAACGGATAATACAACAGCACAAAGCCATTAGGGGCCTCATCCGCCACGTTGAAGCCTTGGCCTTTTAACCATTTTGTATCGCTCATAAAGTGGTATTTCTTTTTACCGACCACGGCGACTAGGCCTTGCTTATTTTGCTGTTTAGCCGCCTCAATGGCGTCAGCTAACAGTTGCTTGCCGTGTCCATGCCCTTTGTATTTCCCAGAGACCCAAAAGCAACCCAATGCCAGATAACCATCCGCTTGTATGGGCTGCCAAGCGGTCTCTGCTGGGCCATATTCGATAAAGACTTTGGCGCGTTCATCTAAACGGCGAAAACGGTACCCGTGCTGATACTCCTGCTTTAGCCACTGCTTTTTCGCCTGATAGCTGGCCTGGCACTTTTTATCCGAGAACGCGCAGCAGATATGCGCATCATCCAAGGATGCTAGGGTTAAGGTTAAGTAGGCCATATTCACCTCCACACAGGTGTATTGATGGTATACCTTTTAACCTACCTTAACCGCATGGATGATGACTCCGCCTTGGTCACAAAGCCATCAATCTTATGAGGACGTCGCTGCGAGGCGTGTTTTCTCTCGCACCGATAAAAAAAGCATACCGATGCTGGCACACATAGCCATAGCGATAACAAGCGACCAAGTCACCGAATAACCGAACGTGTCGATGACATAACCAATCAATACAAAGCTTGGCATCAGCAATAAGCTACGCAACGTGATCAATACCCCTTGAATACGACCGCGATGACTCGCCGGTGAGTTGTTGGCAAGATATACGCCTTCTTTGGTGAGGACCAACACCTCGCCAGCGGAAAGAAAAAACCACGCTAAAAAGTGAACGGGGATCGTGGGTGCCAACATCACAAGCCCATAACCCAGCACAAATAAGAGTCCTGAATAGGCCAACGCCATCGTCTCAGTATGTCCAGATGTCGCGCGAAGCAATAGCGGCGTGATGATCACCACCAACACGCACGCATACGTCATCAATTGACCAAAACGCACGGGCCCTTCTTGGCCAAATAAATGACTCAAATAAAGCGGGCTAGCCATTGTCATTTGATTCAATGCAAACCAAAGCATGCCACAAAACAAAGTGAACACAATGAGATAAGGACGTGATTTAAGCACCGACCACACACTGCCTTCTACCGCGCGCTCAAGGTCAGACTCAGACTCGGGGACGGCTTGCTCGGTCACATTGACCAAAAAGGCAACCACAAGAATACCCACCAAGACGGCAAGCCCGTTACCAAAGAAAATCCACTCAGTGTGCTGCCAAAACAAATAGCCCGCTAAGATGGGGCCAATCGCTGAACCCAAGTTATAGGCAAGGTAACTAAGCGACATCACCGCATCGCGATTGCCTGCGTGAGATAAATCGGCCACCAATGCATTACTGGCCGGCAACGCCACACCAATAAAAAAGTACGCGGCGAATAATAACGCCGGCACCATCACCGGGGCATCGGGTGCAAACCCGCACACCAGCAGCAAGATAGCGCCGACACATTCCCCCGCCACCATAGTGTTTTTATGGCCTACCCAATCAGAAAGCTTGCCACCAATAAAACTCCCCAGCAGATACAAGCCAGTAATACTCATCGCCAATGTACCCGCCAGCGACGCGGAGTAGCCGAGCTTATCGGTAAACAACAACACGAGGAAAGGAATAATAAAGTTGCCCATCCCGAGGATCATGCGGGCCAGTGCAACGTAGTAAATATTGCGGTGCAATCCTTTATACATCGCCACCGCAGAAATAATCTTGTTGATTGTCGTAATCGTTAAACGTCCGTGTTAAAAAATCAGCACATAATGTACATGATTGATAAATTTATAAAAACTCGTTATTCACTAACGACCAATGGTGCGGCATGAGCTCGCGCACAGTTTTAAAAACTAGCTGGTTATCTGGCGTAGAAATCGCGGTTTTTACACGATTATTGTGCCCAAAAGAGGCAAATACGTGGCTTGCGCTTTTCTGTTTTTCGAAAAAATAAAGCCTTTAATATGGTGGCTACGTTTCGACCTCTCCAGAGACACACCGATGGATGATAACGCTCGGCAATTGCTTGACCACCTATGCCTCGGCTATGACCAATTGGCCCAACGTCACCAGATGCGCGCTTTTCCAGAGCTCTCCACCGCTATCAAGCACCCACTCGGCTATTGTCTGGTTCACTGTCCGATCGGTAGTCAGCGATTATCGATTGTTTCGCTACAATTTGCCACCAGCGTTCGCGGCCAAGGGGTGCTGACGGCGTTTATCGACTATATTCAAGCGCATCCGCATCACTACCGCGGCATTGAAGTTGCCACCATTCAAAATCAAAGCTTAGCGAAACGGCTACTGGCATTGGGTTGGCGATATAAGTCTGCCCTAACCAAGCTATTTCGCGCCAACACCCCCACCTTGGTGCATGATTTCTAATCAAAATACGGAAGTTTTCGCTAAGTCGGGTTCCTATTATTGACAACTTTTTTTCTTTCGCAAGGTATTACAAGTAAGCGTCAAACCCAGTTCGTCAAGCGACGGTTACTTAAAGCAGACTTCCGCCCAACGCGCTAAGCCCGCGGTGACTGAGCCAAAGTAGTCGCTACTCACCACAGGAATGTTCGGCAGCTCTGCTTGGACAGCTTCCCGCAAGAAAGGTGAACGCGCCGAGCCACCTGTCATAAAAATCACGTCAGGCTTTACACCGGCCTGCGCGACCACATCGTGCACTAAGGCGATCATCTTACGTTTGGGCGCCTCAATCGCATCAATCATGTTATCGCGCGTTACATCAACGTCCACGCGCTCGGAGAACAGTTGAATGCCCGCTCGGTAAGCCGCTTGATCCGACAAGGCAATCTTTGTCTCTTCCGCACGACGGACAATGTTGTGACCTAACGACTCGTGATATACCTCAAGCAAACGGGCCAGTTTATGTGGCTCTTGCGCTTGCTTGTGCAGCCCTTTGAGCACCGCCAAGTTTTCAAACGCATAGAAATCGTTTTGCGCTTGTACGTTGTTAATCGCGATGGGGTTGGAAAACTGCGTAATCGGCATCTCAATGCCAGATTCCATCTTACTGCCCATCCCAAACGGGAACATCATTTGTTTGAATGCCAACGCAATATCTAGGTCATTGCCGCCAATACGCTGACCTTTGTGCGCTAACAAACTTGCACTACGATCGCTACTACCGCGCCATGATGGCCCCATCTCAATCAATGAACAGTCTGTGGTGCCCCCACCGATATCGACCACAAGAACGATTTGGTCTTCGCTCAGTGTCGCTTCATAGTCCAGGCCGGCAGCGACTGGTTCAAACTGAAATTCAACCTGTTTAAAGCCCGCCCGCTTAGCCGCATTGAGCAAAATACCTTCGGCTTGGCGATTTGCCACCTCGCCTCCACGGCCTTGAAAGTTAATCGGCCGACCGATCACCGCATCATGAATACTCTGTTGAGTTTGGTGTTCGGCTTGGGTTTTGATGTTATCCATCATTGCGCATACGAGGTCTTCAAAAAAGCGCAGTTGGGCATCACGTAAACCTGACGCGCCAAGGAAAGATTTAGGGGATTTCACGTAGTACATATCACGCGGATCATCGAGATAACGATCGAGCGCCGCTTGACCAAACGCCATGTCCTCCGCCTCAAGTTCAATGCTTTCCTCTCGGTTTACATGGATGGCGCGGCGTAACATCTGCTCGCCAATCGTATCTAGCGGCTTGATGCCCCGATGACGAAACAAATACTCAGACACTGATTCGCGCGTAGGTGCGGCAAGGGAGGAAGGAATAAACGTGCTGTCCCCTTCTAGACGCAACAGCGTCGGCTGACCGTTTTCAATCTTCGCCACCGAGCAATTTGCTGTACCATAGTCAAAGCCGATATACATAAATGCCTCTCACCGCAGAAAAAGTCGGCAATGCTACCTCAACCGTGGCGGGATTTCTAACATCCGTGTGCCCAAGCCAATCTGACTATCTGGGCCCGTGCCCCGCTATCCATTGTCATCTTGGTGAACCTGAATTACACCTTGTCGGCAAAATAGGCCATGACTTTTGCAGTCGTCATAAATTATTTTCCACCATCTCTTTGATGGTTCTTGCCTTAACAAAATGATCTAACTGATGGGTCTGTATCCACCAGGTTGCAGCTTCCATCAACTGCTCGGGATCGTCATTTTTGTTTTTGAAGAACGCATAAAATGACACACCGACATTCTCACCTTTCGCTTTGATTTTTTGCTCACATACCGCTAGGATTTTCGCTCTCATACGCGCCCACTTCTATCCTTAAATGAATAAGTTCTGTTCTAATTCTAAAAGGCGCTTTTTCAGTGACAGACCGCCACCATAGCCAATAAGCTCCCCTTGGGTGCCGATAACCCTATGGCAAGGAATAATAATCGCCAACGCATTTGCCCCGTTGGCATTGCCAACCGCACGTACTGCGGCTTCATTACCAATCGATACTGCCAACTCTTGATACGTCACCCTGTCACCGTATTGAATGTTGCTTAATGCATTCCATACCGACCGTTGAAAATCGGTACCCGCCAAAAGTAAAGGAAGGTCGAAAGTTTTTCGCTCACCCAAAAAATATTCCTCGAGTTGAGCTTGAGTAGCCACTAAAACATCATCGCTCTTTTCTACAAAATCAGCGTTAAGAATCCGTTTAATGCGCTCATCAACGGCACTTCTCATTTTGCGATACCGGAAGTCACACAAGCAAAGCTTACCTTGATACGAACCAAGGATAAATTCGGCATAAGGATGTTTATAATACTGGATATTTATTGTGTTCATTGTGTCTCTTATAAATGATTTATCCATACCAATATGGATACTTGTCTTATCTGTTTTAACTTCTACGTTAATTACCCCTAAGTGTTTCTAAAATTCTCACACCATCGCTTTTGCAGCCACTGTAACCACCAAAAATCGTGGGTATCTTATGGGCATTTCGCAGTTGAACCCACGAATCCCTAGTTGCTTAAGAAAAGAATGCATTTATGGTTGATATAATCAAACCCAATGCTGGTGCGAACAAACATAGAATTGCAAGAACGAATAGTACGAGAATACGTTTCCAAGACTTTGCTGCTTCTTGGGAAAATTTAACTGTCAACCAAGAATCCGAAGCAACTAACATTGTATCTTCCTGATTCTTTATATGCTTCTGTTTGTCATAAAGTGACATAGGCTAGACTCCACCTACCTACAGATGCTAGCACACGAGAGTCGGTGCTAGCTCCTTCTGTTTGTTATGTTTATTTTTCGTACAACTCTAAGGGTAAACCATCTGGGTCTTTAAAAAAGGTAAATCGTTTACCTGTAAATTCATCAACTCGAATTGGCTCAACATCAATTCCGTGTGATTGTAACTCGTTAGCTGTCGATTCCACCGAGTTAACAACAAACGCCAAATGCCTTAAACCTTGAGCTTCTGGGTTACTTAATCTGGACGGTGGCTCTGGAAAAGAAAACAGCTCAATTTGTCCACCATTTGGTAACGCTAAATCTAATTTGTATGAATCTCGGCTTTCTCGATAATTTTCGGCAAGGATCTTGAGACCTAATATTTCAGTATAAAATGACTTAGATCGTTGATAATCTGAGCAAATAATCGCTACATGATGAATACTTTCTAAATTCACAACATTCTCCGATTTGAACTTTATCCGAGTAAACATAACGCCCAATTAAGTTGTGAGCAACGCTGCCACCTTACCCAAACACTCCACCGGAAACACCAAACTGATTGAAACCGAAAGCGCCGAGCGTTGCGAATCAACTTGAATTTCTTGTTAGCCTTACTGTGTCAACGTAGCGATTATGCCCGCCCCTCCGATAATACATGAAAGTACAGCCCATAAAGTTGCTGGATGATATTTCCATAAATAACGGAAAGTACTGCTGTACTTCAACGAAAATTTATAGCCACGGGGCGTAAAGTTAAAAACCACGCAATCATCACTCTTAAGCAGGTCATTTTTGACAAAACCATTCAAAACAGTGCCTAAAACAGTTTGGTTAGTCTCCGCTAAGTTATGCTTGTCCTTAATCGTATTGATTAGTTCAACTAATTCTTCGCTAAGCTCTGGATACAGGTGGTGAGGGGTAAATGGATGGCTGTTTAAAGCACTATCATCCTTATGCCGAGAGTCATAGTTACTAAATAGAAACTTCAATATTGGCTTCGCATGCTCATGACTAACATTTACCGAATTTTTTCTTTGTTGCCAAACTACAATCCCCCTTGTAAGGCTAACATTGTATTAGTGCGCGTGCTCGATTTGTCAAAATCGTTATACGCCCTGTTTTATCCATAACGTCATGATACGCATGCAGTTTTTCCATCTATCTCATCAAGCTCTCTTCGGTGATAGTATGCATGCCGCCTATCCCGGTTGAGGTATTCACATTATCCCCGCGCTTGTACTTTTAACCGATTGATTATTCGTGTTTTTTATTTTTTCGCCTAGGGAAAGTGTGAATCAGTCATGAGAAAGCGTGCATCCATGTGGGTGCTTTTGTTGCGTTCCACGCTACCGCCCTTCGGTTGGCGGCGTCCAAAAGGCCATGTAAGGGACAGAAATATAAGAGTTAGCGTACCAGAGTGCAGAATAGCTGTTTAGGCATAATCGCCTAAAATGTTGGCGCAGTCAGGGTTTGGGGAGTTATGGGGGGGATATAAACGCAAAAAAGCCGCTGACTGAGCAGCGGCTTTTTAGTATGTGGCGGAGAGATAGGGATTTGAACCCTAGAAGGGCTATTAACCCTTGCCGGTTTTCAAGACCGGTGCTTTCAACCACTCAGCCATCTCTCCGGAACGGGGCGTATAGTAGAGGCTACTCAGTGCGATGTAAAGTGTGTTTTTACTTTCTCGCGCTTAAGTGCTGAAATTATCAGCAAACACCTATTTGAATAGGTTTCCCCTCTGCCACCCCGTTGCTTATTTAACCAAAACGACCATTGATATAGTCAGACGTCAGCTTATGCTCAGGATCATTAAACACTTTTTGTGTTGTGTTAACTTCGACCAAGCTACCAAGATGGAAATAAGCGGTGCGATCAGACACACGAGCTGCTTGCTGCATGGAATGCGTCACAATCACAATGCTGAAGTTCTTCTTCAAATCCGAGATCAGCTCTTCAATCACCCCAGTGGCAATCGGATCGAGGGCTGAACACGGCTCATCCATCAAAATAACTTCCGGTGCGACCGCAATAGTACGTGCAATACAAAGTCGCTGTTGCTGACCACCAGACAAGCCGGTTGCCGGCTGATCCAGACGATCTTTGACCTCATTCCACAAACCGGCACGTGTTAGCGATTGCTCCACCAGTTCATCCAAGTCAGTTTTACTGTCGACTAAGCCGTGAATACGCGGGCCATAAGCAACGTTGTCATACACGGATTTAGGAAACGGATTAGGACGTTGGAACACCATGCCGACTTGTGAGCGCAATTCGACAATTTCACTCTCACGGTGGTAAATGTCAGTGTCTCCCAAAATGATGTCCCCCGTCACCTCACAGCCCGGGATCGTATCATTCATACGATTTAAGCAACGCAAGAACGTCGATTTACCACAGCCTGATGGCCCAATCATCGCAAGCACTTCTTTCTCGCCGATATCAAGGCTCACATTTTTAATCGCCGGCTTAGACCCGTTGTCATAATTAACGAACACATTTCGTGCTGTCATGCGTGGCATATCAACAAACGGAATACCACAGGTTTCACTCGGTGCTTGTGTGCTTTGTGGTGCGGCTTCCACTACATCTTCAGTCATGGTTAGGTTGTTCATTGTTGTCGTCGTCATGATTCTCTCTCCCGACTTACCAGCGTCGCTCGAGACGCTTACGCATAATCACCGCACAGGCATTCATAAAGGCTAAGAATGCCAGCAGTACCATGATTGCGCCTGAGGTGTTTTCGACAAAGCCCTTTTCAGGATTCTCTGCCCATAAATAGATTTGCACGGGTAACGCTGTGGCCGCATCAAGCGGACCGGATGGCACATCAACGATAAACGCGATCATCCCGATCATCAGTAGCGGTGCCGTTTCTCCGAGTGCTTGTGCCATCCCGATAATGGTACCGGTTAACATGCCTGGCATCGCCAATGGCAAGACGTGGTGAAGCACCATTTGCATCTTAGATGCACCCACACCCAAAGCCGCATCACGTACCGAGGGCGGAACCGCTTTAATCGCCGAACGACTCGATATAATAATCGTCGGTAATGTCATGAGCGTGAGCACTAAGCCACCAACGACTGGCGCCGAGCGTGGCAGATCAGCAAAGTTCAAGAAAACAGCCAGACCCAGCAAGCCAAACACAATCGAGGGCACGGCTGCTAAGTTGTTAATGTTAATTTCAATAATTTCGGTAATGCGATTACGTGGCGCAAACTCTTCCAAGTAAATCGCGGCTGCTACACCAATCGGGAAACTCAACGCCAGTGTTACCAACAAGGTGTAGAAAGACCCAACAGTCGCGCCCCAAATGCCCGCTAATTCAGCATCACGGCTATCACCATTGGTGAAGAAGCGCGTGTTGAACACGGTGCGCACGCGATTATCATCCTCCAGTTGGTTAAACCAGTTTATGTGCTTGTCTTTAAACTGACGATTTGACTCTGGGAGTTTGCCGTCGATGTTGCCTTTGTTGAATTGGTTGACGTTATCACCCGCCAATGCCCAAATCTCAATCTTTTGTCCGACCAGATCGGGGTTTGCGGCAACACGGTCACGCAAATCATATTCCGCGCCCGTAGAGATAAAGCGAAATAGATCACGTTTATCGCCCCGCGAGGTCACCTCTGGCATCGCATTAAATATGGCCTTCGCCAATACCGAACGATAACTGAGGTACTCCAATGTTTCATCGTTCAGTGGTTTTCCCTCAATGCCCAAGCTTTGCTCACTGAGATCAACCGTTAAACGGATTTCGGTGGTGTAAAACGCCGTATACCCTTGGGAGACAATCGACCCAATCAGCAATACCAAAAAGGTGAAGGCGAGAAAAATCGATGTCATACCATACCAGCGGAAACGCTTTTCTTTTCCGCGACGTTTCGCAAGGCCTGCTTTTACCCTAGCACGCTTCTCTTGCGCAATTTTTTCGATTTTATCAGTCATATTGTTCTCGATATTTTTTCACGATGCGTAGCGCCACGAAGTTGAGCGCTAGCGTCACAACAAACAGCGTGAGGCCCAAAGCAAATGCAGCCAGCGTTTTAGGGCTATCGAACTCTTGGTCACCGACCAACAATGTCACGATTTGAACCGTGACTGTGGTCACCGATTCCAAGGGGTTCGCCGTTAAGTTAGACGATAATCCCGCCGCCATCACCACGATCATGGTTTCACCAATTGCGCGTGATACCGCCAGCAATAAACCACCGACAATGCCTGGTAACGCGGCAGGAATCACAACCTGACGCACGGTTTCAGAGGGGGTAGCGCCTAGCCCTAATGAACCATCACGCAGTGACTGAGGCACGGCGGATATCACATCATCGGACAGCGAGGAGACAAACGGAATGATCATAATGCCCATCACCGCACCAGCTGCGAGTGCACTTTCTGACGATGCACTGGTAAAGCCGATCGCATGAGCAACATCACGAATAAATGGCGCCGCAACTAACGCTGCGAAAAAGCCGTAAACCACTGTCGGGATCCCCGCAAGGATCTCTAAAATAGGCTTAACAATGCCGCGAACACGGGGCGACGCGTATTCGGCCAAGTAAATGGCACTCATCAACCCAACCGGTGCCGCGATACACATGGCGATGAATGAAATCATCAAAGTGCCGGTAAATAGCGGGATCGCACCAAAAGAACCACTCGAGGCTTGTTGATCTGCACGCAGTGCAATCTGTGGCGACCATTCGGTGCCAAAGATGAACTCGGTCACGGGGATCATTTGGAAAAATCGCATCGCTTCAAACAACACTGAGAGCACAATGCCGAATGTGGTTAAGATTGCGAGGGTTGAGCAGAACAATAAAAAGCCCTGCATCACGTTTTCGACCCGATTGCGGGCACGTAAACGCAGTCGTAGCGAGCGCCAGCCAAAGGCTAATCCCGCCAACGCAAGTGCAGTCATTGCGGTGAATCGTAATGTGGTCCCTAAATGGTTCAGGGTTTGATAATGGTCCGCCGCAGCCAACAAGACAGCATCGTCAGTTTGGGTGATGCCACGAGCAATATTACCGATTTGACTGTATAACAAATCCGCATTGCCGAACTGCGTGACGTACGTATCGGAAATTTGTGCCATCACCAAACTGTGGATCAAGTTCGGTTCTACCGCTTGCCACAACAATAAAAGAACCAGTGCCGGAATCGCCGCCAAAATGGCGACATATGAGCCGTAATAGTTAGGTCGAGAATGCAGTTTGCTCAAGCCACCAGCCATGTTGGCAAGCTTAATAGAACGCGTTCGAGCAATAAAAAAGCCGGAAATTGCAATAATAGCAATCACGGTCATCAGCATGGGTGTTGTCATTGTTCCTCCTGAACACGAATAAAGGGGGTACGTGACACGTACCACCCTTTCGTATTCACAATGCGCTTACAAGTTTGGTTTTAAATCGACGGCAGCACTGCGTACTTGTTGCCACTCGTTTTCACCCAGTGGAATAAGGCCACGGTCAGCGAGATATCCCATGCTGCCCATTGCTTCTTCTGAGGTGAACGCTTTCACATAATCGGTCAGGCCAGGAATCACGTTCTCATGCGCTTTTTTAACGTAGAAATACAGTGAACGTGATACGGGATACTCGCCGGTACCAATGGCATCAAATGTTGGCAGAACACCCGAGATTTTAGAGCCTTGTACTTTGTCTGCGTTTTGCTCAAGGAAGCTGTAACCGAAGATGCCAAGCGCATCTGGGTTTGCTTCAAGCTTTTGCACAATCAAGTTATCGTTTTCACCGGCTTCGATGAAAGCACCGTCTTCGCGCATGCCGTGACAAATCGCTTTGAATTTGTCTTCGTTACTGTCTTCAAGTGCTGCGACTTCGGGATACTCGGAGCAGCCCGCTTCCATGGCTAGCTCAACAAACGCATCACGTGTCCCTGATGTTGGTGGTGGACCTAGCACCTCGATTTTGGTGTTAGGCAGTGATGGGTTCACGTCTTTCCACGTGTCATTGGGGTTGTCGATAAAGTTGCCGTTAGCGTCTGGGACGGTTTTAGCGAGTGCGGTGTAGATATCTTTTAGGGTGAGATCATACTGTTGCGATACTTTCGAGTTTGCGATAGCGATACCGTCATAACCGACTTTGATTTCGACAATCTCGTCGACGCCATTTGACTGACAGCGTTCAATTTCCGAGCTTTTGATTTTACGTGATGCGTTAGTCACATCTGGGGTGTTTTCACCGACGCCCGCACAGAACAACTTAAGTCCACCGCCTGAGCCAGTCGATTCGATTTTTGGTACTGAATATTGCGACGTGCGACCGAAGCGCTCAGCAACAACAGTAGCAAAAGGGTAAACAGTAGAAGAGCCAACGATGCTAATGTAGTCACGGCTTGCAGCCGTTGCGCTACCTGAGGCCAGCACGGCCATTGATACTGTCGTCGCTGCAAAGAGAGCTTTAAGTTTCACATCAACCTCCAAGTCGATTATTTAAGTTAGTGCTGTGTAAATCAATTTATCTACACATAACGAAGAACTCGGTTAACGGGGAGACACATTAAGCGCACAAAGTGACAGTTCCTTTATGCAATGATGAAGGTTTGATGACAGCCAGAGGCATTGGTAGCACACTCAAAAGTTGCTCAAGGTGCGCTAGCGCTGCGCGCGGAAGTGGCTAGGATAGATGAAACATCGATAACATAGCAGCGAGATAACATCACAATTGAGATGTTAGCTGCGAACAATTTGGATAAAGAAGGCAATGACAGATGCTAACCACAATGAGGACACACGGTTGAACACTGATGCCAAGCCATTGGTACTCTTTTTGTGTGATGGAAAATACGGCGCGTCGTTAATGGCAGCCGCAATGATGAAAAGCAAAGCGAACAGTTTTTTTGATGTGCACTGTTATCACACAACGCAAACCATGAGCACCGATAAGGCCGCACAAGCGCTGATCCAGTTTCAAATATCGACTTACGATCTGGCGCCGGCGCCATTGGATGCGCTGACACTCGACTATGTCGATTATTTAATTGCTCTGAATCCCGCATCGGTACAATCGGGCCTGCCATTGCCAAGCTACGGCAAATTTATTCCCTGGGATGTGACCGAAAACAGCGACGCCGGGCTTGCTGCCGTTTTGCGTGCTATCAACCAAAATGTGAATTACTTTCTCTCTCTGTATTTATTTCGATAAAAAATGCGCCACTTAGGCGCATCTTTTGTTGTTAACACGGCTCTCACAATGAGCCTTGGCTTTTCGGTTTATAGTCTAAACGCTTGAGCCTGCTCACTCATACTCGCGTTTTCTTTTTCTAACCGCTCGTACGCTTGGCGCGTTTGCTCTGCCGTTTCAGCCAAAGACTCCGCCGCACGGTGAATTGCTGCAACGTTTTGGTTTAAATCAGCGGCGGCAGTGGTTTGTTCTTCGGTCGCCGTCGCAATCGCCCCTGTCATTTCTGACACCTGCTGCGTTGACGCATTGATGGTCTCAATCGCCTCTGCCGCGCGTTTGGCGTCATCCAATCCTTTTTGGGTTAATGTTTGGCTGTCACTCATCACCTGATAGGCCTGACGCGCTTTGGTTTGCAGCCCTTCGATGATTTGATTAATCTCATCGGTTGATGACTGCGTCTTGGTTGCCAAACCGCGCACTTCATCAGCGACCACAGCAAAACCGCGACCTGCTTCGCCGGCGCGCGCCGCTTCAATTGCCGCATTAAGGGCAAGTAAATTCGTTTGCTCGGCAATGGTACTAATCACCTCTGAGACCTTACCGATATTTTCACTGTCTGCGGTTAACGCTTCAATCACTTGCGACGCTTCGTTAACTTGATCTTTCGCGGCCACGCTTTGCTGGTAAGACTGTTCAAAGGTTTCTCGACCTTGCTGGGCATACTCGCGCGATTTATCAGTGTGCTCGGCCGCCGCGACCGTATTACTCGCCACTTCCCCAAATGTTGACTCCATTTGTGTCATAGCACTGGCGAGCTGTGATAGCTCACTACGCTGTTGCTCAACACTGTTGACCGTATCCGTCACCTGAGTCGAAAGCTCGTTACTGACCGTTTGTAGCCGCTGTGTGCCTTTTATCAGCGAACCAATTAAGTGGGTGATACTGCTTTGCATCTGATCGAATGTATTGGCGGCCTGTCCTAATTCATCACGGTTAAACTGAGCAAGATCGAGCCGTTGCGTCAGATCGCCACTTTCTACCCGCTGCATTTGCGTAACCAGTAAGGACAATGGTCCGCGGATACGGTTTTGGAGTAAAAGTGCAACGATAACCATCAACACGATCAGCGCGACAATTACCGCTATCCCTATGATAATCAGCTGTTCGATTTTCTTAGACTCTTGTGCTTTGATGGTATTGGCCTGTGCTTCTAGATCAGCTTGTAACGACGCTAGGTTATCCACTATTTGATCAAAAGGCGCTAACATTGGCCCAAGCATTTTGCGTCGAGCGTCGTCTATTCGCCCATTATCGATTAGACGAATATAATCATTTTGCATCTCGCGATAGCCATTCAAACGTGTCTCAATGGTGGTGACTTCATCGCTGTTGCTATCTCGAACCGTCAGCGTTTTCATATCCGTCAGCGCGCCACGTACCGATTCGTCATTGCGCTTAATTTTCACCAGGATGTCGCGATGCGCTTGTTTATCATCGGTTAGGCCATAATCGAGCGCAAAACGGCGGTAGGTTACCGTGTAATAGCGTAAATCTGACACCGTGCTGAGCAAACGCACATTGCGCTCGACAACGTCATTGAACTGGGTTTTAACTGAGCTAATTTCACTGAACAAATAGGTGCCACTCAGGGCGACTGCAATCCCGAGCGCAATAAACACCGTCCGCAAATACTGAATAATTGTCATAGATTCCCCATTACCCTTAAATACCATCACTAAATTAATTGTTTTTCTGCGCCAAGGGTAACGGATACGGCCAATAGTTGTAATAGGTTCAGCCAACTATGTAAAAACAAACCAACTAAAAAAGAACCAGCTTAAACGTATTAATTTGCAAAGAGCAGCAACGCATGAAAGGCCATCACACTAAGTGTGAGCCGATCGCGCATCGTTTGGTACCCCGCTGGCTGATCGTTTTTTTGTTGGCGATATCGAATCCACCGTTCGGTAAGCCACACTAAAAAGTAACCTGCCGTAAGCACGCTTACGGTCAGGGATAGAGGTGTCGCCCCTTTGACCAATGCGCCCCATGCAAGCAAGGCGAACACATTACTGAGTACCAACGCATACCGACTCAATGTAGGAGGTGTGTTATCCAGGCCGTTCCCCCACAACACGCCGGATAAAAAGCTTAAAATCACGGCACTGTAGGTAATAAACAATTGTTCGCCAGCTAAGCCAAAAACTGTCAGCCCAGTCCAACTGACCCCGAGGGCCCCCGCGAACGGTAATAGGCCAAGATAGCCTAAATTCAACATGGTGCGATCCGCTGACGATGAACGAACATCGGGTTGGGGCATTGTTTTACTCCTACTCATAAATCAGTTCAGCTAGTTTATACGGTATCACTGCCATGATGGCTGATAGCTCGTGTCGGTTTGCTGCTTTTCTCATCACTTTGTACTTCACTACCGTGATAAAAGCCTCTTTTTTTTGCAAAGAAAACGCACCTTGCGTAAATTGTTGCGCGTTTTGTTGTTTAAAAAGGAGTTACTCATGTCAGCACGAAGTACGTCGGATGCGAGCAATGCCAGCACATTGCAGCATCCGTTTGCCGATTGCGTCACCCAAACGGGGCCGTTTAAGGGCGTTCATAAAAATATGATGATCGCCGCTACCCTTCTGGTTTTCGTCTTCGTTTTTTTTACCGGGTTTAACACGCACCTAGCAGCCAGTGTGTTTGCTGCTGCTCGTGGATGGGTAGAGTCTACGTTCGGTTGGTATTACATGTTGGTGCTTGTTCTCTTATTGGCCGCCAGCTTCATTATTGCAGTCACCCGTTTTGGTAATATTCGTTTGGGTGACGACGACGATCGCCCCGAATTTAGTACTTTTTCGTGGCTATCGATGTTATTTTCCGCCGGTGTCGGTGTTGGCATATTGTTTTTTGGGGTAGCCGAACCCACGCTCTACTTTGATACAAGTGGTGCGTTCGGCTACCCCAACAACCCATATGCTGATATGGCAGGCGCAACCACCATGGGATTTGATCGCGCGGCCGCTGCTCTGCGTGTTACTTACTTTCACTGGGGCTTTCATGGCTGGGCCGTGTACGTCATTGTTGGCCTCGCGCTGGCGTATTTCTCGTTCCGTAAAAAACTGCCGCTCGCGCTGCGATCCACCATTTATCCGCTGATTGGCGATCGGATCTACGGCCCCATTGGCCATATCACCGACATCTTGGGTGTCCTGGGCTGCGTATTCGGTGTCGCCACCTCGCTCGGGTTAGGTGTCAGTCAGATCGCGGTGGGGCTCGATCGCTTATTTGGCATCGACCCGGGTGTCATGACTCAGGTTATCCTGATCGTTTTGATTTCCGTGGCCTCAATCATGTCGTCTCTGTCTGGCGTCGGCAAAGGGATCCGCATTATTTCCGAGTGGAACATTATCGTCTCGGCATTGGTAATCGCTTACTTCTTATTTGGCGGTCCAACCACCTGGTTGCTCCACGTCTTTGGTGCTTCACTCAGTGACTATTTGGTCGGTTTTATCCCAATGGGACTGTGGTTTCCTGAAACGCCAGGCCCAGCCGCATGGCAAAATGCCTGGACCATTTTCTACTGGGGTTGGTGGATTGGCTGGGCGCCCTTTATTGGCTTATTTATTGCCCGCATTTCTCGCGGACGTACCTTGCGTGAGTTTGTAGTTTGTGTGCTTTGCGCGCCAACGCTGATGATTTTTGCCTGGTTGGCCATTTTTGGCGGCAATGCGTTGCATCAAGAGCTTGTTGCTGAGACGGGTGTCGGTACAGCGGGAATCATTGATTTGGTGAATGGCTGGGACTTGCCTGCGGCATTGTTCGCCACAGCCGATGGCATTACCGGCGGCGGTATCTGGGGTTGGATACTGAACGCCATGATGATCTTTTTGCTGTTTAGCTGGTTTATTACCTCGTCCGATTCCAGCACCTTGGTGCTCACCACCATTCTGTCGATGGGCAATGATGATCCGCCGAAACGCTTCCGTGTTTTCTGGGGCACTATGATCGGCGCCGTCGCCGCGGTGCTTTTGGTCGCAGGCGGCTTAAGAGCCTTACAAACGGCCAACATGGTGACTGCATTACCTATCAGTGTATTGGTGATCTTAATGACCATCAGTGTGATGAAGTCTTTACTGGCAGAGCCGGTTGGCAAGCCCACCGCCTCGACGCCATCACAAGCGAATCACTAGACCGGTTTCATCGACCAACGAAAGCGCCACCTCATACGGTGGCGCTTTTTATTCGAGGTCGTCTTATTCGAGGTCGTCGTCGCTTTTATGGGTTCGTACCATCCACGGCCATCGCCAGCACACTGACCGGATGCAAGGCTTCCAACGGTGTGTTCTCTTCAATTTGCCATTTGCAGGTTTCACAATCGGTGATAGCAAAGTCGGCTTCTGCAGCTCTAATCTGAGCAAACAAACCACTACCGATGGCAATCGAGGTTTGATAGTTCTCGGTTTTAAAGCCATAGGTGCCTGCCAAACCACAACACTCGCTATCGAGCACAACCACGTCTAACCCGGGGATCATCCGCAATAGCTCAATGGTGAACATCGCATTGCCACTGCGCTCCAAGTGACAAGGAGTGTGATACACCACCCGTTTATTGATGGGTTTTAGCTTGGGCATCTCGCCATTCATTGCCGCTTTGAGTAAAAAACGGGTCACGAAGCTAATTTGTCCTGCCACATGCTGATTGTCGACGCCCAATACATGCGGATACTCTTCTTTGAGTGTCAGCGCACACGATGATGACGTCGCGATCACTGGGCGCTCGTCGGCAACAGAATCGGCAATCATCGCGGTATTGGCGGTGGCATTACGTCTTGCTTTATCATAAAAACCGTTAGCAATTAAGGGGACACCACAGCATTTGTGTTTCTCTAATAGCTGAACGCCATAGCCCATCGCATTCATTACTGTGACCAAGTCTTTGCCGAGCTGCGGATTGTTAAAATTCACATAACAACCGTGAAAATAGCTGACTTGTTTGGGGTATTCAGCTTGTGCCGCCGTTTGGCTTTTCATCCAGCGGCGGAAGGTACCAAAAGAATACTTAGGCAAGGATTTATGTTTATCTACCCCAATGGTGGCATGCATCACCGCTTTTACCGGTTTTAGATCCGTCATCGCATTCACAATCGGTGCCACCGGGTTCGCCAAGGTACCAAATAAATCGGTGTGGCTGAGCACGTAATCACGCATCAACTTAGGATTGATGTTTTTCTCGCCATGTTTACCCCGTGCCACGGCAATGATATCACCAATTTTCACCCCAGAGGGACAGGCGGTTTCGCAGCGTTTGCAGTTGGTGCATAGTTTGAGTAGGTCGTCATAATACTCTGGATTTTTGATCCGCAGACGCTCGCCGTCCGGCCCACACTCTTTGGGGCCCGGATACGCCGGATTCACTTTCGACACTGGGCAGTACACAGTGCAGACGGTACACTTGATACACTGGTCAAAACTGGTGGGCTGCGGTGCATGGTCGCGATATTCTCTCTGTTTAAGCCATTCAGTTAACATATGGCCTCCTTAGCGTTTGCCATCACGGCAAGTGCTCGTTGTGCCGCGGCGTAGCCTGTTGCAACCGCAACGCCTCCGCCGCAACCTTCAAATACGGGATCGTAACCACTGAGTACTGCCCCACATACAAACAAGTTTTGACAACGTTTTCCGCGCGCGGTAGGCCGCAGTTGGTTATCCGTGTTAATACCGAAGGCCATAAAAGGATGACTTTGCTGGCTGAAAAAGTCGTCATTGCGCCATTCGCTGCGGTCAGGGCTTTGTACCATATCTAACCCCAGTGTTGGCTCGCTAACTTGGGTGCGATCCGCATTCAAGCCGCGGCTAAAATAGCTTCCCGTCGCCAAGATCACTGCCTCTGCGGTTAACGGAATATCCTCTAACTGACGGGTATGTAATGCGGTGAGGCGGCCGCTGTCGTCAAACTCGCCGCTGGTGACTTGATCACCGCGCAGCAACATGCCACCTGCACTGGCAAACGCGCGCTGCAGCGCCTCTTCTATTCGAATCCCGAGTAACGAAGGCGGCATGGTGGGCACTTCATGGAAGCAACGATCGGTGCGCTGTTTAAGTGCATCCATACCCTGCTCGCCCGCGACGTTGGCAATGATAGCAGGCAAAATCACGAGCTCATCCGGTCCAGATTGCGCGATTAACTGGTCGCACAGGCTGTCAAAGGCGTTAGGCTCGGCCAGTAAGCGTGACAGATCAACCGAGCGCAATTCATTGCGGTTACGGCGCAAACGCTCCGCACCAGGAATCGAAAGCGTGATGGTGCGACTCGGGCAGGAGGCAAAATCACGCTGCGCGGTAATAGTGTCTTTGGCTAACGTCGGTTGCGCATCGCGATAGCCGTCAATGGCGGCAAAACAGAGACCCGAAAAACGGCGCGGGCCACGATGTTGATACACGTGCCCTTGCGATAACCACGTCGGACGCACGGTGCCCAGCGGCGTGATCCGGCCATGATTGGCGTTGTCTTCTTGATGATACAAACACACTTTTTGCGCACTGAGTTGCTGTTGGAACCAGGTTAACGAATCGGTGATCTCATCAAGGCTCACCTTGGCATAAGGGTGCTCAGGGTGCTGGCGGACCAATTTGGGAATCGCCTCAAACGGTTGGGTAACCGGCTCACCATTAGGAAAATGGCCCAGTACATCAATTGAACCCGAGGAAAAATGCAGTGCACTTTGTCCCGCACTGATCATTACCGTTTTTTTGCCGGCTTCCAATGCACGTATCGCTGCCGTATACCCAGCAATGCCACCGCCAATCACCGCAATATCATAGTGAATCATTGTGAGACCTCCTGATCGACAGCTTGAGTGGACACTTGCTCATTCATTTCCGTTTTTGATTCCTCGCTCGACGACTTAGGCACATCACCGGCGCCAAATAATCCTTGATAAATCCAGTAACTAAATTCGGCTTCGCGTAAAGCGTCCCCCCAGAAGATAGGCTTGACGCCCTTCCAGCGCTCTTCAAGAAAGTCCACCAGCAGCCCAGCACTCGCTTGCCCATCTAATCCTCCGCACTCACTGAATAAGCTGGCGGCGCGATAACTGCACAACTCGCCCTGACACGGCCCCATTCCAAGACGGGTGCGACGGCGTAAATCAGTGATGTTTTTTGCATCCAACGATTGAATGGCATAATTCACCTCGCCTTTGGTCACCATTTCGCATTCGCAAATCACCGCTTGGCTGTCGTCACTTTCATCCAAGAAATGGCTGACGCGTTCGCCATGGCGATAATAGGCGGATTGATAGACGGGTTTGACCAAGCTTGCACTGGCTTTGCTGATCCCTTTGGAGGGCTCAGAGCCCGGTAGCGGCCGTGTCGCGGTTTGGCAGGCATTGCGGTTACCCAGTTTTTCAGCCACCAAATCTGTGGCTTGCTCGGCCATCAGTCGATAGGTCATGAGTTTGCCACCGGTAATGGTGATCAAACCGTCAAGGCCATCGCGCGCTTGGTGGTCAAGCAACACGATGCCGCGGCTGATATTACGACCACTGCCATCATCGTCCACCGAGACCAACGGGCGTACGCCTGCATAAGCCCGTAACACCCGAGTATTGGCCATGATGGGAGCCAGCTTGGCGCCCTCGCGCATCAGCACATCCACTTCTTGTGGCGTCACCGCCAACTTATCAATTTGGTCGTACTCAATATGCTCGGACGTCGTACCAATTAAGGAAATAGTATCGCCAGGCACCAAGATGTCCGCATCGGCCGGTTTGCGACAGCGGTTGATCACCCGATTATTAATACGGTAATCGAGGATCAGCAGTGAGCCCTTGGCAGGAAACATTTTGATGTTGAGATCGGCATACTCACAGATAGTCTGGCCCCAAATCCCTGCCGCATTGATCACTTGCTGGGCCATAATCGAAAAGCGCTCACCCGTAAGAGTGTGGATACAATGAACCCCTTGTACCGTCGCGCCTTGGCGAATTAATCCAGTGACTTGGGTATGATTAAATACCTTGCCGCCATGCTCTTTACCGTCTAACACATTTGCCGCACACAAACGAAAAGGGTCAACCGTGCCATCGGGCACTTGCACGGCGCCTATCATCGCCGGGTTAGCATTGGGCTCTAGAGCGAGCGCCTCATGCGGTGTGAGTTTTCGTGTCGGAATACCGGCTTTATCACAACTGGCGATAAAGGTGTCTTGGTAGGCCAGATCGTCTTCCGGCAAGGTAATAAACAGCCCCTTGGTATCTTCCACGCAATGACGCGCCACGGATTTAAGAATGGTGTTTTCTTGGATGCATTCGCGTGCCGACTCGGTATCCGTGACCGCGTAACGAGCCCCAGAGTGCAACAATCCATGGTTGCGACCCGAAGTGCCTGCCGCAATATCGTCACGTTCGAGCAAAATGCACGAGATGCCGCGAAGCGCACAATCGCGCATGATGCCAGTGCCGGTCGCACCGCCACCAATGATGACCACATCCGTTTCAATATAATGGCGAGTTGGCATGGGGCCTCCTTGTTACTTTATCGTAACCAGAGTGTGGCATTTCCCGTGCAACAATGACGGCGACAACATCACACTATGCGCGAAAGCGAAAAGGAAACTGCGGCTTGTTTGATTTAGGACAAACTTTTCAGTGGCGGATAGCGCGCGAATGGTGACACGGCAAATGAGCACTACAAGAAACCAGGCCACGTTTATCCGCCACTTGAGGAAAACACCTAGGGATAGCATGGTCGTGAAAAAGAAGACAAAGAAGACAGAGAAGACAAAGGCGCCATGTTCGAAAACGCGCATTGTTAATACATTGTGTATTTATTGGCTATTGTTGCCCGACCTCAAACGTTGTCGAGTCATGGTGGCGCGATAACACAGTGCCACCACGAAGCATAATCCCGCCGGAAACAACAAGGCCGTAAAGTGGAAATGCGCAAATAACGCCGCCCCTACCACGCCGCCAACAATAAACCCCGACGCAATCAGTAAAAACAGCATCAGTTTACGCTTATCAACGCGGTTACCGCGCAGCTTGCCGCCCAACATTAAGCCTAAATCGGTGACAATACCGGTTAAATGGGTTGAGCGTACAATCGCACCACTATAGGTGGTCGCCATCGCATTTTGCAGGCCACAAGCCGCCGATGCCGCCAGTTGACCAATGGCAAGGCCGCGCGACAAAAAATAAAACGCCACCACAATTAACCCGGCTTCAACAAAGAGTGCCGAGTCATAATGGCGGCCCAGCTTTAGCGTGCTGCCATGCAATAAGCAGCCGGACACCGCAGCACCAAGGAAAAAGGCCAACAATAAGCCACCCAGCTGAACAACGTGCATCCACTGGCCCGCAAACAGCCCCGAGCCAAATTGCGTCGCAGTGCCTGATACGTGTGAGACGGCTTGGTGTTCAAAGCCCAACAAGCCGATCGCATTGATGGTGCCGGCGATCAGTGCCAACACGAACGCCCCGGATTCAACCCACCGAGGCAAACGGGTAATCATTGGCTTTCCTTGCGTTAGTTAGTCGATGACGATGCTGGCGGGTCGAGCCTATCAAGTTGGTTATGACGGATCATCGCTTGCAACTCTTCCACATAGGCCTGCCCACGCTCAGAGTAGCGCCCTAACCCATTGGCGAGCACCGCGCCTGAAAGCGTTTTGTTTTGCTCTCGCAGACGGGCGCGGATCTCGCGTAGTCCTTGATATGCGGCATGGGTATTAAGGTTGTTGATATAGCTTTCTACCGAGGCTTGTGGCCCTTCAAACGCAGCCACTTCATGGGTTTTGCCTTCCGTTCGCTGCTTAGGCACCAGACCACACCCTTTGCTGAAACACCACTGCCCAAAGTAGTTATTGCCTTCACGTGCAAACCGCGAGGTGCCCCACGCACTCTCATTGGCTGCCTGCGCTAACACCAGCGACGGCGGAATGATATCCACTCGTTGGATCAGCGCCATCCAATTCGCTTCCTGGCTAACATCAAAGTCTGCTAACTCGTACTGATTCGCCAGCGCTTGGACGCGTTTTGTTTCTCGGCTACTTAACGCATTTTTACGCGCATGCCATGCCAACAATGCGGTACGATCGGCCCGTATTTGGCTATTAATCATATTGACAACGGGCGTGAAGTAATCAAAAAACGCCTGCTTGCGCTCTGCCCCCGCGGCAAAAGATTGGAAATCAGGAACAAGGGGAGCTTTGGGCTGCTGAAGCGAGATCAAAATGGTGATAGCCACAGCAACAATAGCCATGCCAATCAAGACAAAGTTACGATGTTTCATGATGCTCCTGATGTTGTCGATGTGAGCGGTATTATACGCGAAATACCCGTTGGCGACGAATACCGCCCTCTCAACGTCATACTGGCAGTGCCACATCTATGTTAACAGGGAAAAATCACCCGAAAGCACGCCCCACCTAAATCACTATGGTCAACCTCAACATGGCCGCCGTGACGAGTGACAATTTGTTTAACGATCGCAAGCCCTAAACCATAGCCGGAACGCTTTTTATCGCGGGAACGATCCGCACTGTAAAAGGCATCAAAAATAAACGGCCAGTGTGACGATTCGACCCCCTCACCATCATCGTGTACCGCGATCACCAGCTGAGTGTCCTCACAATAGACACGCACGGCTATTTGACTGGTCGCATACTTCTCCGCATTACCGATTAAGTTTGTGATCACTCGCTTGAGCAGGTGAGGGTCGGCCTTAACACTGGGCAAATCTTGTGGTGCATCCAAACTCACGGACTTAGTGCTCAGCGCTTGCCAACGCGGCCATTCATCGTGTAGCCACATCGATGTATTCAATCTCTCCGGGCTAAAAGGTGTATTGGGGTGCTCGACACGAGCCAAATAAAGAAGCTCATCAATCAACCCTACCATTTCGTCGGTATCTTCGACGATACTGACGATTTTCTGTTGCTGCTTGGGGCTCAGTTGGCTCTCACTCAACAATTCAGCTTGCCATTGGATCCTAAATAAAGGAGAGCGCAATTCGTGCGCAACCGCATTGGTTAGCGCTCGACGACTACTGACCAAACTAGCAATTCTATCGGCCATATGATTAAAGGTCGCGTTTAAACTACCCACGGTATACTGACTCTTTGTTGACGCCCGCGCTTCTAGATTTCCGTTGGCAAATTGGAGAGCCGCTTGCTCGAGTGACCGTACTCTGCGGCTGAGAAACCGCACCATGAAAAAGCTATAGAGGGCGAAACCAAAAAAGAGAAAAACAAACAGCAGATCTTCATTAAACTCAATTGCCCCGTGTAACTCAGAATCTACCGCGTTTCGTAAGCTATAGATTTGCTCCTTATCGGCGAGACGGAACCATAAGGTTTCGTTTTTATCGTCAAACACCGCGGAAGGATCGAGTTGGTGGGAAAATGCCACATTCAAATGAGACGGAATCGTGCCAAGCTTGTGTACGGATAATGAATATTCGACGTTATTGGCATAATCCTTTAGCGCGTCTAAAGCCTCTTGTGTTCCGGCCTGTGACTCAATCAACGCTACCATATCAACGACACTTTCAGCCTGTCGCTTAGCCAAGGTTACTTCATAGTTTTCCGTCAGTTCATACACGAGGTATTCGTAGGTTAATGAACTCACCATAAAAATGACGATCAGCCCAAAGAAGAACTCTAAATATATCCGACGCATTGCTCACCACTCATACAGACTTCTACTACGCACTTACCATGCATCAGGCACAAACAAGTAACCTTTTCCACGCACTGTGATAATTTTCTTGGGGTTGGAGGATGTATCACCCAGCTTTTTTCTCAAGGTCACAATTTTATTATCTATAGTTCGGTCAACACCGTCATACTCAATACCTCGTAACGCACGCGTTATCGTCTCTCGTGTGTGCACCTCGTCAGGTTGACTGGCCAGGTGCCAAAGCAATGCAAATTCACTGTCTGTTAATGCGATAGGCTCATCATTTAATGAACAGTAGCGTCTTGCCTCATTGAGCGCCAACACACCATAATTAAGAACACTGGGTTTGGATACGAGCACTGCAACGTCGTCTCTAAGCTGGCGTAGTTGCACTCTTACCCGAGCCATCAGCACCCGAGGCTTAATCGGTTTACTGATAAAATCGTCCGCGCCCACCTCTAGGGCTGCCACATGGTCAAAATCATCATCACTCGCGGTTAGCATCACAATTCTTCCTCTAAACCCATCACGGATTTGTCGGCAAATTGTCAGTCCATCGTCACCGGGTAGCATTAGATCGAGTAGAACCAGGTCAGGTTGTGCGGACAAAATGTATTCATCCGCTCCTGTCCCTTCAGCAAGTGCCGTGACGCGATAATCTTGTGAATCAAAATACTCTGTCAGCATTTCTCGCATTTTGGGATCATCTTCGACAACCACTAAGTGCAGTTTCTCTTCCATTAATCTTGACCTAGAAAAATAAACAAACCAAAAGCCTTGGTATCAATCATTAAAAATTCAGTGATTCTGCAGGCGTAGCTATCACGACAGTCATACGACAAACCATGACACTCTGCAGATACATTACCGCGCTCGTCAGCCGTAAAGTACCACTCAAACGTTCCCCCTTTAAGCGAACGTTCTCAAAAGCAATGACTATAAGTCATACGTTCTTAAAAAACACCTACGACGAATAATAGGTTATTTACAATGAAAAAATTAGCACCTTTCGCTTTACTGATTCTCGCGCCAGCGGCTTATGCCTCTTCTTATATGGGGATGGAATTTGGGGCTGGTAGCGCTGATGTGAGTGGCTTAGATAGCAGCGAGTTCAAAAGTGATCTCGAGGACCGAGGAACCGTCAAGCTGTATGGCGGTAAGTATATCACTGACTCAGTACGCACCTACGGCTACTGGCAGTCGGGCGCGTCGAGTAAATCGACCGTGAAAGCAGCAGATGAAGAGCTGTCGTTGGAAAATACTGATTATCAGTTCGGTATGGGCGTTGACTATATCCACGAGTTCACTGACAATTTGTACGGTATTGCTGGTGGTACGCTAGGCTACCAACGCAGCAAGCTAGAAATTAAGTACAAAGATTCTCAGGGGACTGACAACTACAACCTCAGAGACTCTGGCCTAGCGAGCGACATCAATCTCGGACTTGGATATCGTTTTGACTCCGGTATAGCTTTGGAAGGCGGCCATAAATACGGCTTAACGAAGCAAAAGTATGCGGAAGATATCTCCTTCAAGAACCCAAGTGTGTTTTATCTCGACGTTAACTATAAATTCTAACAAACGATCATAGGCGATAGTTGGCTAAACTTACCCGGACAGACCGTTTAAGGTAAGACAAAGACACTATCTCGACCTCTTATCCAAATAGGCATCCACTCAGTGGGTGCCTATTCTTCTTTCAGACGTTTAGTGCGTTGTTTTTCGCCCCCGCACTCTCACCTGTTCTGGCGGTGCAAACAAGCACTGCCATCGTTGCCGCAGGGTCAGATCTGGCTGCGTGGCATCGCGCCACATTTGTTGCCATTCTGAAAAGGTCACCACCAGAGGATTGAAACTGTTCACTGGCTTGGGGATTCCATAGCGCACCGGTTCAGATTCCGGCTCGAAGGTGCCAAATAATTTGTCCCAAATGATCAAAATGCCCGCGTAGTTTTTGTCGATGTACTGAGGATTTACGCCATGATGAACGCGATGATGAGACGGGGTATTAAAAATCCATTCCACAGGCCCCAGTGTCTTTATCCATTGAGTATGGACAAAAAACTGTAACCCTAAATTCAGTAGTACAACAAACACCACCCATTGTGGCGGAAATCCGATCACCACCAGCGGCAGCCAAAACAGCCACATCCCTGCTAGCGGGTACATTAAGCTTTGGCGAAACGCCGTGCTAAAGTTCATCCGCTCTGAGCTATGGTGCACCACGTGCGCCGCCCACATCCAGCGCACACGATGGCTAGCACGGTGAAACCAGTAATAACAAAAATCCTGCGCGACCATCAGTAATAAAAACAGACTTACCGACATTTCAATATCGAACAGCCGCCAGCCAAACCACCATAAATAGACCTTAGCAATCAGTAACCCGGTCAGTAAATCTGCAGCTTGATGCAACCCCGCCAAGGTAAAATTGCAAAGCACTTCCGGCACGTAATAACGGGCGTTGTCGCCCAATTTCCCGCGGCGCAGCGCCACCCAGTACTCTCCCAACATGCATAAGAAAAACACGGGAGCCAGCACAAGCAGTAGCCATTCGGGATGAGCAATCAGTTCGGTCACGGGGCCTTTATCGCACGGTACAATTTATTAACATATTAGGGGGTTCTGCCCTACCTGTAAGGAAAAACATCACCAAGCTGTTAATTTGCGCACACATTGCAATGCGGTGGGCATTCTCAGTGAGTGGAGAAAAAAGCGCCGAAACGGCGCCCTTCGCTGGTGTCAGCGGTTTAGTTTTAATCGTCGCCGTAGTATTGCACGCCGAGCTTAATTCGCTCGCGTCCTTGCGCTAGGCGGTGTTTATTCGTATCCCGCAGCGAATAAATACACCCGCAGTATTCCTGCTGGTAAAAACGCTCGCGCTTGCTGATTTCTATCATTCGCTGACTACCGCCTTGCTTGCGCCAGTTGTAATCCCAGTAGCTTACATCTGGATATGGGGCGGCTGCGCGATGGCCACAATCATTAATTTGCTGCATGTTCTTCCAGCGCGAGATACCCAGTGAACTACTGATAAACCGGAAACCATGTTCGGCGGCATATAACGCTGTACGCTCGAACCGCATATCAAAGCACATGGTACATCGGATGCCGCGCTCGGGTTCAAACTCCATCCCCTTTGCTCTGGCGTACCAGTTATCGGTGTCGTAATCCATATCGATAAACGGCACGTCATGATCTTCTGCAAAGCGAATATTCTCCTGCTTGCGAATTTCGTATTCTTTAACAGGATGTATGTTGGGATTATAAAAAAAGATACTGTAGCGGATCCCGCTTGCTTGTATAGCTTCCATCACCTCTCCCGAACAAGGGGCACAACAAGAGTGAAGGAGTAACTGGTCGTTGTCGCGATCAAAGTCAGGCGGCAAAGGCAACGGCGTACGTGTAAATTCAGGCATGGCAATTCCGTGTTCACAATGCAAAAAATAAAACACCAATATTCATATATTTGCGTATGTAACGGATTCTAGCACGCCATCGCCCAAATTTGCAGACGTTGTGATTTTCGAGCGGTGTTTTGCGCTTATTTATGATGAACTTTACATCACTTACTCGGGCGGGTGTGAACAGACTTCGGAAAGAGAGGGTTAAAATAGATACAAAAAAGCCGCTGATTTTTCAGCGGCTTTTTTAGATTTGGCGGAGGGACAGGGATTTGAACCCTGGAAGGGCTATTAACCCTTGCCGGTTTTCAAGACCGGTGCTTTCAACCGCTCAGCCATCCCTCCGAACAGTTTTGTATACTAATGATGCCCTAGTGCAATGTAAAGTACTGCAACACTATTTTTTGTTTAAGTGATGGATATTCATCCATTACTGACATGACGCGRCTTCACATTCGGTGAACAAGTTGGTACAACGTGCATATACTCTCCATTGAGAGCTCGCATGTTACTAACTCAGGAACCGACATGACCTTAGACAGCTTTCTCGCCAAAGTCACACAAACACCCGATATGGTAATGTTTGATGAGACGATGGCGGTGATAGATGCACATTACGACTACGCGCCCACGCGATTTACTAACGGTAATCTCGCCAATAAAGCTGGACAAAATACAGGCTCTTGCAAAGTGCTCGCGTTTTGCCGGCTGCATGAGTTAACAGAAGCGCAAACGCTCGCGTGTTTCGGAGGGTACTACCGCGAGGACGTGTTGAGCCATCCCTCTGGGACTGATCATAAAAATATTCGTAATTTTATGGTAACCGGATGGAAAGGTGTGTCGTTTGACAAAATGCCCTTAAAAGCAAAAACGCGAACGCATTCTTAAATGACGTCTGATCAAAAACGGCGACCCGCGGTCGCCGTTTGCCTATGACGCCATACTTGATCGAACGCTAGCTAGTATGCTGACGCGGCAGAAATATCTCCCCCATCATACAACGTACGCTACCGCCGCCAATTGTCTCTATTGTTGTGACATCGATAGGAACCAGTTTCCCAAACTGGCGTAATGTACGCTTTTGCGCTTCTGTAAAAGCACTGTAAGCAGACAACGACATCACAATCACCGATTCGCCATGTCGATTTCGCAATTGCAAGATATTGCCACAAAGCTGATTCATTTGTGATTCACTGATCGAAACGAGCGTTTTGTCTTCGCTCAGTGTATTGCAGACCAAATCCCGCTGCCCGGCCTCTATTACCTCATCACAAACCACGGCAAACGCTTCGCCCACAGCCATCATCACATTAGTATGATAAACCGGATTGCCATCGCTCATCTCGGTGTTGAAGCTCACGACTTGTCGCATGCCCACCTTTGCTGCCCATTCGGTCAATAAAATACTGTCACAACGGTGTGAAAGTGCCGCATAAACACGCTGGTTAAGGTGATCGATAACCATTGCGCCTGTGCTTTCGAGAAACGCCTCTTCTTTATCATGACATTTGACCTTATGCACATGATTAACGTCATAGCCGGCACGATCCAATGCTGCCATTAAACGCTCTGGCTTTACCTCCAACTGACGGTTTGGGCATGCCATAGGGTAAAGATAAAGCTCACCACTGGGCAAGGTGCTAAACCAGTTATTCGGGAAGACGGCATCCGGTGTCGCCGGATCCGAGTCAGGGTATTCCATCACCACTACATCAATACCATGGCGACGCAAAATCATCACCATGTTATTAAACTCTGCCATGGCGCGCGTTTTTACTTCCTCGTCGGGCAATGAGGGAGCGTGTTGAAAACCATTGTCCTCACTGGTTTGTGCATTAAACTTAAAATGAAGCGGGGGCACCATCAACACGGCCGACGCTGCGTGGGGATGGGATAGCGGATATTGGGTATCGTAGCTCGCTAAAAACGCCATAAGCAAACCTTCTAAAACAACATGACTTAAAGAGTATAGATGGGCTATGGGGTACGCGATCAGTTTTAAACGCGCAACAGCCTCACCCAGTGGAATGAATAACCGCAGGAAAATATCATTGAAACAAGTTTTTTACAAATAGGGTTTTTACACCCCGGTTTATACAAATCATTTTTTTACAAATCCAGGTGAATCCGCACATTGCAGGGCGGAAGTTTAGTTAACTACACTATTAAAATAAACAGGGAGAACAAAGCATGAAACCAGCGCAGCCAACTCGCCACGAAGATAAGCGTCTTCACGCCTTATATGATCTAGGGATATTAGATACGGGCCGTGAAGATCGATTTGAGCGAATTGTGCGTGTCGCTGCCTACGTATCTGATTGCCCGGTGGTTGCGATTAGCCTGGTTGATGAAGATCGCCAATGGTTTAAAGCCAAACGTGGGTTAGCCGTTAATCAGACTGGGCGCAGTGAGTCCATTTGTGGGCATGCTATTCATCAACTCGAACCATTTATCATTGAGGACACGCTTAATGATCGTCGATTTGATGATAACCCATTGGTAACCGGCCCTCCTAACATCCGTTTTTATGCTGGATTCCCTTTTAGTCTTGATAGCGAGCACTTGCTTGGTACCCTCTGTGTCATCGACCACAAGCCTCGTCAGCTCACTGACGCCTGTGAGCGCGCGCTGTCAGATCTCGCGCGAATCGTGGAACATGAGCTGGTCATGACTCAACAAAATGTGATCGACCCTTTGACAAGCGTATTTAATCGCCGTGGCTTTTACCGAGAAGTAACCAGCTATTTGACCGATGAGATGGTGATCGAAGATCAACATACTTTGCTGCACTTTGACGTCCGTCAGCTACAAGGCATAAATCGGCACTATGGCAAGCATGCGGGTGATGGCGTCCTGAGAGCATTTGCCGCCTGTTTAAGGGATGTCTTTGATGATACAGGCTGGATAGGACGTTTAGAAGGCTGTGAATTCGCCGTATTATTGATTCAACAAGACGTTGACGCCGTCGAAGCCCAATTAGATCGATTTTACCTAAGGCTCTGCCGGCGTTTATCGTCAGAACGTTATCCGTTTGTCTATTCGGTCGGCCTCGCCCACTTCACCCAGATCGATGAAACAGTGACATTAGAAACCATGTTATTAGACGCAACGAACGACACTCGGACATACCCTGTGCCTTCGGAAACACGTGATATTGGATAACGCTAACAAAATAGATGAGAAAAACGATGAGGAGATTGGAGCGACATACGAGGTTCGAACTCGTGACCTCGACCTTGGCAAGGTCGCGCTCTACCAGCTGAGCTAATGTCGCTTATTCAATCAAGCGCCTAAAAGCGCTTAGAAAATTGGTTGCGGGAGGCTGATTTAACGCGCCGTGCAACGGCACCGACCGGAGGTCGTATTGACTTTAACCAACTGTTAAATGCTTTTCGTCAACCTAAAATTGGTTGCGGGAGGCGGATTCGAACCACCGACCTTCGGGTTATGAGCCCGACGAGCTACCAGACTGCTCCATCCCGCGTCCGTAACATCAATCATGCTTGATGTGGGCAAAACTTGGAGCGACATACGAGGTTCGAACTCGTGACCTCGACCTTGGCAAGGTCGCGCTCTACCAGCTGAGCTAATGTCGCCTATGCAATTAAGCGTTGCATCACGCTTTGTAAAAATTGGTTGCGGGAGSYGGATTYGAACCAMCGACCTTCGGGTTATGAGCCCGACGAGCTACCAAACTGCTCCATCCCGCGTCCGATTTTACTGTGCACCTAGAGGAACTTGGAGGCGCGTCCCGGAGTCGAACCGAGGTACACGGATTTGCAATCCGCTGCATAGCCACTCTGCCAACGCGCCTTTGTTTTGTTTCCGTCTCTGCGGTACGGGGAGGCATTCTACGGATAAACGTGATCGAGTCAACACTTATTATTTAATAAAAGTTTCAGATGGCTGTTTTACAAACAAAAGCGTCAAACTTCGACCAATCCGCTGTTATTTTCAGCATTTATTACTGCCATTCCCTATTCGTTGCTAAAAATCTCACGCGTCTTTCCTAAAAATTTCACGCGATCGCATGGACGAGGCGTAATTCGATAGTGACTTGTTCACCTCAATGCATCAGCTTGCTTTACTTAGCCTCTTCACTGTTTAACCAACGAAACGTCAGGTTGATTCGCTCACCCAGCGGCTTTTGCGTTTTGGGCACACTATGTTGCCAGTGGGTTTGCGTCTCGCCTGCCATCACTAACAGTGAGCCATGATCGAGTAAAAACTCACGCTTTAGCTGTCGCTTGGGGTGACGGAATAAAAACCGACGACTCGCGCCCAGACTCACCGAGGCAATGGTCGGCTGCCTCCCCAATTCCAATTCATCGTCTCTATGCCAGCCCATGTAATCGCTACCATCTCGATAGAGATTGAGCAAGACGGTATTGAAACGGGCGTGGGTGGCGGCTTCAACACGCGCTTTCAAATCCAGTAACTCTGGTGTCCAAGGGCGGGGAGATAATGTGAGTCCACTGTAGGTATAAGCATGATCACCATACCAAGCTAATAAGCGCGGCTGCATCACGGTCCGCCCAAACATCGAAATAGGAAGTTGCTGCCAAGCCGCTTGTTCGCGAAGCGATGTAAAAAACGCGTCCGCTTGATTGCTCGCTAGCCAGTTTGGGGACCAATAGACGTCAGCTTGGGGCATAGCCACACCTTGCTGCGGATCAAACGTCGTGTCGGTAAAAAAACATTGTTGCTGTGGGGGGCGTGCCATACACAATTGTCACCTCGGTTCTCATATGGCATTCAGTATGGCTGTGGTTAACGAATTGGATCAACACGTCGGCCACTCATGCCATTTAACCGATACCAACCCGCAATACTAAACCGTTGCCTTTTGGCCGGGAGCACTTCATGGGGAAACGCTTCGGATAAAAAAGTGACCAGCCGTCCCGCTTTGGGCCACAGCGTTTGGCGATGCGACCCATCAGGGTTGTAAATCACGATTTCACCACCGTCTTGCTCAGACCAATCGTGGTTTAGATAGAGTACCGTCGTGACTTTACGATTTGATCGTCCCTCAAACGCATCATAATGTTTGGCATAAAAATCACCGGGATTGTACTTAGCAAAATGCGCCTCGTACTCAAACAACCCCAAGAATAAATGCCGATTGAAGGCGTACTGCAAATTCGCCATTTTATCCAAAAGCGTATCGATAGCGGGCGCCGTATCACGTTCTAACCAATAGATTTTGTCGCGACGAATTTGGGTATTGGTATGCTGTTTACGCTCTCGGCCGATTGCCGCTTGATTCCACTGAGCGGGTAAGCATGCCTGCAAATCGCTAACCGCTTGCGCCGATAAAAAATCGTCACAAACACTAAGGCCATGAGTCGCAATATCATCGATGATGGTCAGTTCGTTCAAATACTTATCTCCGCCGCCAATTAGAACGGTTACCTTACTGCCTTTTGACTGGGGGGCAACCTATTTTCTTTATCGTGACGATAAGGACTATTTATCGAACCGTCTGTGTCATCACCCATATCACTCACCTTGTATTCGGCGCGAGTTTAGGGGGCGAGCACGGCATTATGCTACTGTTTAGCGGAACCTTTAAAAAGGCCGAGATTGATCAAGAAAAGGCTTTTATACAGAGTCTGGGTGCAATATTATGCGCTCGACGTGTACTCGGCCAGTTAGCCATTGAAGGACCATGATAATGAAGAAAATCACTCACGGAATCACCGCAACAGCACTTGCACTCACGACGGTATTCGCAAGCGGCGTCCATGCTGAAGATAAGGTGCTTAATCTTTATAATTGGGCAGAGTATATGCCCATGGATGTCATTGAAGCGTTTGAAGAAAAATACCAGGTTGATGTGAACTACTCGACATTCGAGAGTAACGAATCCATGTATGCCAAGCTTAAGCTGCTAAACAGTGAAGGCTATGATCTGGCGTTTGCCTCAACCTATTTTATTGAGCGCATGATCAACGAGGATATGCTCGCTAAAATTGATAAAAGCCAGATTGGTCATTTTGACCAGTTACGCCCAGGCTTGCTCGGCCAATCATTTGATCCAAAGAATGACTACTCGCTTCCTTATGTTTTTGGTGTCACGGGTATTAGCTACCACAGCGATTACATCGACGGTAGCAAAGTGACAAAATGGGCAGATTTATGGCGCGACGATTTTCGTGGCCAAGTCATGCTGCTGAATGATGTGCGTGACGTGTTTGGGATGGCGTTAAAAGCCCAGGGCCATAGCATTAACAGCACCGATGAAGCGGAAATTAAGCAAGCCTATCAGTCCCTGCGCGATCTGCGTGATAACGTGGTGGTTTATAACTCCGATGCGCCACACGTCCCGTTTATTACAGGCGAAGTCAATATTGGTCAGCAATGGAATGGCAATGCCCATATGGCTCAACAAGAGATCGATGGGATTGAGTTTGTCTATCCACAAGAGGGCGCGATATTATGGATGGATAATTTTATTATCCCGAAAAACGCTGAGCACAAAACCTTGGCGCACCAGTTTATCGACTTTATGTATCAGCCTGAAAACCAAGCAAAATTAGTCGAAGAGTTTGGCTACCCCGCCCCCAACACTGGCGCCGCGGAGTATTTAGATGCCGATCTACGAGAAAACAAAACGATTTTCCCGTCTGATGAAGCCGTCAATAACGGTGAATTTACTGATGATGTTGGTGAAGCGGTGAAGATCTACCAAAAATACTGGCAAATGCTGAAAAGCTAAACAGCGACGCTTTTCGAGCTTACGCTAACCGTAGCCCTCGCTGATAGAGGGCCTTTGATGATAAGGATGTTGCCTGATGATTGATTTTCGTTCTGACACAGTGACTCAGCCTGACGAGGCGATGCGAACGGCGATGGCGAATGCCCCCGTCGGCGACGACGTGTATCGCGATGATCCTAGCGTCAATACACTAGAAGAGTGGGCCGCTTCACGCCATGGCTTTGACGCTGCCCTCTTTACTGCCTCAGGAACCCAAGCCAACCTACTGGCCTTAATGGCCCATTGTGAGCGTGGTGATGAATATTTATGTGGTCAACAGGCCCATAATTATAAGTATGAAGCCGGAGGCGCCGCCGTATTAGGCTCGATTCAGCCCCAACCGATAGACAATGCCCCAGACGGCAGCCTTCCCTTTGATAAGCTCGCGGCTGCAATCAAGCCAAACGATTTCCATTTTGCGCGAACGAAACTCTTAAGCTTAGAAAATACCATCGGCGGTAAAGTTTTACCTTTATCCTACCTGGCCGAGGCGCGCATTTTTTGTGATCACCACAAGCTGCAATTACACCTCGATGGCGCGCGCGTTTACAATGCGGCAGTCGCGTTAGGCGTCGATATCACCGCCATCAGTTGTCACTTTGATTCAATGACCATTTGTTTATCCAAAGGACTTGGCGCCCCCGTTGGCTCTCTTCTTCTTGGTTCTCAAGCCTTTATCAATAAAGCAAGGCGTATACGGAAAATGCTTGGTGGGGGGATGCGCCAAGCGGGGATCTTAGCGGTTGCCGGTCAGAAAGCACTCAATGAAAATGTTGACCGCCTGGCTCAAGATCATGCCAATGCGCAGTACTTAGCGAGTGAATTGCATCAACTTGAAGGCTTTTCAACTGACGCTTATCAGGTCCAAACCAATATCGTCTATGTCGATATCGCCGATACGATCGAGCGTACACGGCTTCAAATGCGGCTGATTGAGAAGGATATTCGCGTCACATTCAGTGGTCATCCCGCTCGTTTGGTGACCCATAAAGACATCAGCCGTGAGGATATCAATACCCTTATTCGTGCGATAGCCGACTCTCTTTAGCCGCTATCATCGAAGCGCTGACCTTCTTCCTTCGCGATAAAATCGATAAAAAGCGGGCGCATTAGCCCGTTTTTTGTTTATAAAATAACCAGCCAATGTAAAACTGTGACCCTATCATCGCTTTCTCCACCAAAGTCACTAAAACAATCACTTACAGTCGCTACACTAAAATCAGTAATGATTAAACGCCAATACGGGGACAGCCATGGCTCTCACTCAGCTCACCAGCGATCGCTTGTATCGTGAATCTAGCTTGAAACACAGCGACATTACGTCAACCAAGCATCTTGCGCCACTTGACGAAATTGTCGGTCAAGATCGTGCTCGCCACGCCGTTGAATTCGCGATGTCAATTAAAGAGAAAGGTTACAACATTTACGCCATCGGTCAGAACGGACTCGGTAAACGCACCATGATGATGCGCTACCTTAACCAGCACTGGCAGACTGATTCACCCGTTTATGATTGGTGCTATGTTGCGAATTTCCAAGAAGCACGTTCACCACAAGTCCTAAAACTCCCCGCGGGAAAAGGTAGTGAATTAAAAAAGCATATTGAACAGCTCATGGGTAAGCTCGCCAATGCCCTGCCAATGGCGTTTGATAATGAAATGTACTACCAACGTGCGGAAACATTAAAAAATCAACTCACTGAGCGGCAACAAACGATTCTGCAAGGCTTAAGTGAAACCGCAGAGAAAAACAGTGTTAGTCTTTCTATCACGCCACAAGGGGATTATCAGTTCGTTGCCCTTAACGGTGAGGAGCCACATACTGAAGACACCTTTGATGCTTTATCACAAGATGAACAGATGGCCTTCGGTAAAGTGATTGATAAGCTTGAGACTGAATTACGCGGCGTTGTTCGCCAATTGGGTGAATGGGAGTCAGAATACGCAGACAAACAAAAAGCGCTTGATGAAGACATTGGCCAAGAAGTGATTGCCACCCATATCGCGCCACTGAAAAAGACGTTCGCAGAGCTGCCCGAGATCATCACTTTTCTCGAGGCAATGCAGGCCGACATGCTGGAACACCTTGATATTTTTTTAGAAGACAGCGAAGAGCAAGCGGCACTCGCCTACGCGGCGTTAGATAAAAAGCTCCCTCGCCGTTATCAAGTCAATGTATTAGTTAGCCAACACGACGCGCAAGCCCCCATCGTGGTCGAAGACAGCCCCAGCTATCACAATTTATTTGGCTATGTTGAAAACGCCACCTTTAAAGGCACGGTCTTCACTGACTTTTCTCTCATTCGCGCCGGCAGTTTCCATCGCGCCAATGGCGGTGTGTTGATGATGGATGCCATCAAAGTGCTCGAAAAACCTTACGTATGGGAAGGCATTAAACGTGCCTTGAGCAGTCGTCAGCTCAGCGTCAGTGCGCTAGAGCGAGAGGTAACCCTCAGCGGAACCGTGTCACTCGATCCAGCCCCCATTCCACTTGATCTCAAAATTGTTTTATTTGGCGATTATCAAACGTATCAGCTTTTACAACGCTACGATGCAGAATTCAGTGAGCTGTTCCGAGTCACAGCAGATTTTGAAGATGACATGCCGCGAACAGAGAGTACTGAGCACCAATACGCCAAATTTATTTCCAGCATTATCCATGATGGCAACCTGTTACACTGTAGCCGCAGTGCTATCGCTCGTATTATCGAGCACAGTGCACGACAAGCGGAGGATCAAAACCGTTTGTCGCTTCATTCAGCTGACATCGCTAACTTATTGCGCGAGTCCAATTACTGGGCCACGCAAGCAAAAGCGAATACCGTTGGCGCGCTGCATGTTGAAAAAGCCCTTGCCAGTCGAAACATGCGGGTAAGCCGCTTACGAGACAGCATGATGCAGAATGTAGAAAACGGGGTAACGTTGATCAACACCCAGGGAACGGCTCTCGGACAGATTAACGGCCTGTCAGTGCTCAGCACCTCTGACTACAGCTTTGGTTTACCTAATCGTATTACCGCGACCACCGCGTTTGGCGAAGGTGAAGTACTCGATATAGAGCGTAGTGTAAAACTAGGCGGGCGTATTCACTCAAAAGGGGTAATGATTTTATCCGCGTATCTTGCCACGCTTTTGGGTAAAACCGATAAGATCCCGCTTAAAACGCATCTGACCTTTGAACAATCGTATGGCGGCGTCGACGGTGATAGCGCCTCCATGGCGGAATTTTGTGCGATTTTCTCGGCAATGACTGAGGTGCCACTGCGCCAAGATATCGCCATCACAGGATCCATGAACCAATTTGGCGAAGCACAACCGATTGGCGGTGTGAATGAAAAAATCGAAGGCTTCTTTGACGTCTGCACACTCAAAGGGCCAAACCACCAACAAGGGGTAATTATTCCTGCCACCAATATTCAGAATCTGATGTTGCGCAAAGATGTGGTGCTGGCAGTTGAAAAAGGCGAATTTCATATTTATGCCGTTTCGCACGTCAGTGAAGCACTCTCACTTTTATCAGGAGAGAAAGCGGGATTCGGTCCCGAGGGTAAAGCCCCCAACGGACTATTGACCATCGCGATGGATAAACTGAACAATCAACGCGATGCACATCGTACTTCCGCAAGTTAAAGATAGCGGCCAACACTGGCCGCTTTTTTCTTCTTAACTCACATCAGGATCGTCACTTCTCATTGTGGCAGCAATCACGTTATTGACTTTCACCATAGCTTGATCCGACGCAAAAAAAATGGCGACCTTTGCGCGTAATATGCAATGAAAACCATTCTTATTTGGATCTCGCATTATGAAACTGTCAACGCTTGGTCGCGGTCAGTCCGCGCGTATTACCAGTGTCCATCATGTGCCCGCTGTTATCCGTCACCGCCTTGCTGTTATGGGATTAATCCCGGGCACCGCGGTGGAGCTGGTTCGGCGAGCACCGCTTGGAGACCCATTACAAATCCGGCTCGATAACGAACAACTCGTCGTTCGTCGTGACGTTGCCAAATTGATTGATGTGGAGACACTGTAATGGAAAAAAAACGCATTCTTCTTGCCGGTAACCCAAACTGCGGCAAAACCACATTATTTAATGCGTTAACCGGCTCTCGCCAAAAAGTCGGTAACTGGGCTGGCGTCACGGTTGATAAGAAAGTCGGCCAGCTCACGTTCAATCAAACAGCGAACAACAATACAGAGTGTGAAATTACCGATTTACCCGGTCTATACGCGCTAAATGCAGGCTTTGATGCCAGCCTAGACGAACAAATCGCGACGTATTCAATTGATAGCCGCGACTGTGATGCGATCATTAATGTGCTAGACGCCAATAGTCTTGAAAGAGGGCTGTACCTTACCTTGCAATTACGCGAGCGCGGCGTCCCGATGATAGTGCTGATCAATAAGATGGATCGGTTAGATCGCAACGGACAACAGCTCGATATCGGGAAGCTACAAGAATGGCTTGGTTGTCCCGTGCTTACCGTTACCGCATGCCAAGCCGACAGTGTGGCGACTTTCTGCCATCAGCTCGCCCATATGATGATGGAACTTCCGCATTGCGACGCCATGCAGTTAAACTATGGTGAGCATATCGAGGCATGGATCCAATCTCATCTTGGCGCCCCGTTTGCAGGCTCGGCAGCGGCACAAGTGAATCAACGCGCCCATTTGCTTGAGTGCCTAGAGCGAGATCGTTTGCCCGATGGCAATGATACGTCCCTACAAGCGTTATTTTCCCAGGCTTGCCAATCGCTGGCCGGACAAGATACCGACATTCTTATCGCCGATACACGCTACAGCTATATTCGCGATCTGGTACATGACACACGACGCGAGCACCGCCATTTAAGCCGCAATAAAACCGAAAAACTCGACAAGGTGATCCTCAATCCTTTTTTATCGCTGCCTATTTTGCTTGCCGTACTCTATGCCATGTTCGTATTTGCCATCAATATTGGCGGCGCCTTTATCGACTTTTTTGATATCGCCACTGGCGCTGTTTTAGTGGATGGCACCCATCAACTATTAGATGGCATATTGCCCGAAGCGATAGTGACACTCGTTGCAGATGGTGTGGGTGGTGGTATTCAAACCGTGGCGACCTTTATCCCGGTGATTGCTGGGCTGTATCTTTTTCTCACCGTTCTAGAAAGCACCGGTTACATGGCGCGCGCCGCCTTTTTGCTCGATGGTTTGATGCAAAAAATTGGCTTACCGGGTAAAGCATTTGTCCCCCTGATCCTCGGCTTTGGCTGTACAGTGCCTGCCGTCATGGCAACGCGCACTCTTGAGCAAATTCATGAGCGCAAAACCGCCGCAGCAATGGCCACCTTTATGTCCTGTGGTGCACGGCTCCCCGTTTACGCCTTGTTTGCCGCAGCGTTCTTCCCGCAAAACGGACAAAACCTAGTATTTGCGCTCTACTTACTTGGGATTGCAGCGGCCGTGCTCACTGGTTTGATTTTGCGCCACACCCTTTATCCAGGCCAGAGTGAAAGTCTGTTAATGACACTACCGGACTACGAGCTCCCCCGTATGCGCCACGTGTTGAGTCATACCTGGCAAAAGCTGCGCCGTTTCGTATTGGGGGCAGGTAAAACCATCGTCATTGTGGTAACCCTCTTAACTTTCTTTAACTCTCTCGGTACCGATGGCAGCTTTGGCCATGAAGATAGCAAGACATCCGTGTTATCGAAAGCGGCTCAAGTCGTCACCCCTGCTCTCTCACCCATTGGTATCGAAGAAGATAATTGGCCAGCCACTGTCGGCTTAGTGACCGGACTATTCGCCAAAGAAGCAGTGGTTGGTACCTTAAATAACCTCTATGCCCCAACCAATGCAGAACAAGACGAAGGCTCGATCAGTGATGCGCTTGTTGACGCCGTTCAAAGCATTCCCGAAAACTTATTTGGCATTGATTACAGCGATCCATTCGCGATGAGCGTGGGAGAGATAGAAAACACCGAAGCCGCTGCGCAAGAGCAAGCAGTGAGTATGGCAACGTTTGACAATTTACACCGCCAATTCACGACGACGGCCAGTGTTATGGCTTATCTGATAGTGATCCTACTGTATACGCCCTGTGTTGCCGCGATAGGAGCCTATACCCGTGAGTTTGGCCGTCGATTTGCGCTATTTATCGCGGGATGGTCAATGCTCTTAGCTGTCAGTGGTGCCACCCTGTGCTTTCAAGTCAGTCAAATCGGCGTGGCGACCACTCAGGCGACAGTTTATATTGTCAGCCTTTCTGCCCTACTGATTACCGTGATCGGCGTAATGCGTTATGTTGGTCGCCATCCTCATTGGTTTAAGGAGACCTATTATGATCCTGCAAAAGCTCAAAGCCAGTGTCACTCAGGCGGGTGTCATTAGTCGAGAAGCGCTTGCAAAAGAGTATGGCCTCAGTCCCGACGGTGTTGAGGCCATGATGGAGACTTGGATCAGGCGGGGCACGATCATCCGCCAATGTACTTGTCACAATCAGCAAGAGGTTCAATACCGTTTAGCGCATCATAACGAAATACAATGCTTGAGTATGGTATAGCGAGACATACAAAAACGGCGACCATTAAGGTCGCCGTTTTACTTTGTAATGGTGCCCCGGGCCGGACTTGAACCGGCACAACGCGAACGTCGAGGGATTTTAAATCCCTTGTGTCTACCAATTCCACCACCAGGGCACGCAATTTTTTTCAGCCGCTTACGCCACTGTTTCTAATTTGGAGCGACATACGAGGTTCGAACTCGTGACCTCGACCTTGGCAAGGTCGCGCTCTACCAGCTGAGCTAATGTCGCCTTGGTTGCGGGAGGCGGATTTGAACCACCGACCTTCGGGTTATGAGCCCGACGAGCTACCAAACTGCTCCATCCCGCGTCCGTATTGTACTAGCCAGAGTTCTATGGAGGCGCGTCCCGGAGTCGAACCGAGGTCCACGGATTTGCAATCCGCTGCATAGCCACTCTGCCAACGCGCCTTCGCGCTTCACCTCTCGGCTAAGTGGTTTGAATTCTACATAAGTTTTTCTGGCTGTCACGTACAAATTGTCGTTTTTAGGTTTAACCGTCGATTATTTATCCAAACATCACATTAACACCCTTTTATTGATCACAATTCGTCCGAAACATGAAGATAAACACGATGAAAATACCGCAATAAAAAAGTCGTCGATCCGCAGATCGGCACGCGCGCCTTAAAAAGGAGATCAAACAGCAGATAACAGGCGCTCACGTTCATCTTCTTCAATCAGTTTCCAATGCCGGCCTTGTTGCGCCCCTGCCAATTTCCAAAGCAAACATAAATCAAGATCGTTACCATGCGTCACTTGCAAACGACGAAAAATCTCTTCCGGCGCCATGCTGTAAAATGTGGAAATATCTTCTACCCCCGACTTTTTCAACATCCGCTCTATCGTCAAACGCAGGTTAGGGAGATCGCGCAAACGACGGTGATGTCCCCCAGCTTTATATGCTCTATCATTCAGCGCATGATCGCGCGACGCCTTAACCAACACCGCCAGTTCAACATCGTCCTCAATAAAGAGTGCGGTCACATCATAATAATTCACAACCGCAGACGAGCTTTTCTTCACGTGAACAAACTTTTTGCACCCTTTATCAACCAACGCATCAGTTACTATGCCGCCACCACGCAGATAAAATCGCTTATCGGTGAGTAGCGCAAACATCGCATCCTGATGGAAAAACCCAGTACCACCAAACATTGAGCGCTGCTCCATCTCGCCGAAAGTGTTTAAAAAACATGTCACTTGGGTTTTTAATTGCTTTTTCATCAAGGGCTCCTCCTATTAGCAAGTGATTAATAATGGCAATAGCATTTTTGACTGATAAATTAATTATTTTGCATGTTTATTTGCGCAAAGAAGAGTGCATCAAATTGATATGAAATACTATGCATTTGATCACTCATCCCCATAAAGACCACTTTAATATTGTGGAATATGTCGCATTTATGACAGGTATTTTCATCAGCTTAAAAAAGTCTTCAATTAAGAAAGCTTTATCCATTGCACTACAGTGCGCTAAATTAGGAGTAAGCCAGTCATGAGTAGGGAGCCGGTATGTCGATACACCCTTTGCTGATTGAAACCAATCATTTATTACCAGGTGGCGTAAACACGTATATTGTGTCTGAGGCTTTCTACTTAGACGCACTCCCACAAGCAGGCGAGCCACCGCGATTACTTGTGGCCATGATAGATATGGACGAAATCAGCCCTCAGATTCCGTCGACTCCGCGTCCTTCCACGATTTCCCCGATTGTGACACTTTGCCAAGTGGCTGATTTTAATCGCCATGATCCCCAGCAGATCGCACTGACATTACAGGGCATTGAAAGTGTCAAGGTGGAGGCTATCGAACGAGGAGAAAGGGATATTGACTTGGCACGGCATACTCCGTTGCCGATATGGCGACGTCAAACCGTTCCTGAGCCCTATCACTATCTGAGTGACAAGCTAAAACAATACTACCGTTCCAATCCTGGGTTGCATGACCATTTTCAGCTGACCCAATATGACGACATAGGTTGGGTCTGTTTACGCTGGTTAGAGCTGCTTCCCATTGAAGTTAAGCAAAAACAATTGTTACTTTCACAGCCTAACGCCTTATTCGTTGCCGAATTTATTGATAAACTATTGCGTTATCCGCTTACCGACCCTGAATAGGCGCGAGTTTGCTGTTTAAACCATCACCAAAGACGCCATCAGGCGCACTGATTCGATCAAAGGCGGTTCTATTTTGCTTTTGGCCGCATTACCATGCCGTCTGGTGACAAACACTATCGGGACTTATGGATCATCTGTCATTTTTCTGGGTCTCACCGGATCGCGATAAATATTTGCGCTCCCTCGAGACCGAATTTTATAAACGCGCTGTCGAAACCGTTCGCGTTAACCGCCTCTCTCTTCCCCCTTTACCGGACGCCATTCTGTCCATACAGCACGCCAGCAAGCAGCCTGAAACCACGATGCGAGATATTGCTAACTTGTTGATGGAAGATCCTAGCTTGTGCGGCGCGGTACTCAAAGCGGCAAATTCCGCCCTTTTTGCGCCGAGGGCAACTGGACAATGCAAAGATGTTCAAACCGCCGTTTCACGTCTAGGGGTCGACCGTGTTTTAGGTATTATTACCGCAGCGGCCATTCACCAATTGAAAAGCGATGCGACGTTTTCTCGCGACTGCAACGCGCTTTTGAAGCAAAGTGCACAGAAGTCGCGTGAATTTGCCGCGGCAATGGCGTTAGTGACCCAAACTATCAGACATTATTGTGATGAGCCGCTATCGGTCGAACCAGAAAAAGCACTGATTGTCGGTTTACTGGCCGACATCGGTTTATACAGTGTGATTGGTGAATTCCAGCGCTTTATTCATGAAGGTCACTACCTTCAATTTGATATTGCCGAGCAAGTCTTTTTTGCGCTCGCCGGCGATTGTAGCCGGTTAGTCCTGAAGCAATGGGCATTCGATCGCGATTTTATTGAAGTGGCTATCAATAACAAGCTTTACACCAAACCGCGTCCTGATATCACCTATCTTGATGTGGCAAGAATGGCGAACCACTTATTGATGTTTCGCAACCACGATGACGCGATTGAAGAGCATGAAGTAGAAATGACTGCGCCAGGCGCCGAGGCGTTATACGAACTCTCCAATCTGGATGATCGCGAGTTTTCACGTCAACTCAACCGTGTTATCGACGCCACGAGCATCTAGTAGGATGCAAACGTTTGATGCAAACGTCTCATACTAAACCCGCTGCATACTCCCTCCGCTAGCAAGTAACTAGAGTGGCTCTGATGTTGAAGGCGCAAGTCACTCTGGTCTGATTTTATTGACCTGCCTATTAACTGATTGATAACCTCGAAGTCCCTTTCTTAACACCGAGCATCATCTAATGTTTTCAGGGATGTTATTTATCTTCGCGCCACTTATCGTTGGCTACTTGATCCCACTCAAGCAGCCCCGCCATGTTCATACCGTGAATACGCTGACGATGCGATTGGTCATGGTTATCCTGGTGTTAATGGGGCTTAGCCTCGCGGGCTTAGACAACCTCGGCCAACATATCTCCACCATTTTGCATTTTGCCGCCACTTTCTTCATTTGTATTGGCGCCGCTAACCTTTTAGCGCTGCCGATTCTCGATAAATGGATGCCGACACAAACGCAAGGCCACCAATATAAGCTGACGTTACGTGGCATGATGTCTGAATCTGGAAAACTGATCGGCGCGGTCGCCACAGGTTTAATCGTTGGTCTACTGTGGCAACAAGATCTCTCTTGGGTCGACGCCGCCAGTGAAGGTATTTTGTTATTGTTGCTATTACTGATTGGCATCCAGCTACGCAATAGCGGCATGACGCTAAAACAAATCATCCTCAATAAGCGTGGTTTGATGATTGCCGCACTGGTGGTGGCAACGTCTTTACCTGGGGGGTTACTGGCAGCTTGGTGGTTGGGTATTCCTTATCACCATGGTTTAGCGATGGCCTCTGGGTTTGGCTGGTATTCTTTAGCCGGCATTTTAATGGGCGATGGCTTAGGCCCTGTCTATGGTGGCGCCTCGTTTATTCTCGAGTTGGGACGCGAGCTTGTAGCGATTATGATGATTCCAATATTGATTCGTCGCTATCCACTTACCGCCATTGGCTACGGCGGCGCAACCGCGATGGACTTTACTCTGCCAATCATTCAAAGCACCGGGGGTATCCGCTGTGTGCCGATTGCCATTGTCAGCGGGTTTATTCTCAGCCTCCTGGTTCCCGTCCTTATGCTCTTTTTTCTTTCTTTAGGCGGTTAATCACCCAGCCAGTTGGATCAAAAAAGGGGTAGCACCCGGCTACCCCTTTTGCAAAATGGATAATGGTAGCGCTTATTGCGCGCGCATCCAGTTGTCCATTTCAGTTCGTAGGTTGTCTGACTTAGTACCAAAGATAGCTTGTACACCACCTGATACTTTTACAACACCCGCTGCGCCAAGCTGCTTCAACTTCGCTTCGTCAACAATGTCAGTATCCGCCACAGAGACGCGCAGACGTGTGATACATGCGTCTAAAGCAGTAATGTTGTCTTTACCACCGAAAGCTGCGACCAAGTCACCCGCTAGTTCAGAGCCTGTCGCTGTCGATACATCCGCCACGGCTTCGTCTTCACGACCTGGGGTTTTCAGGTCAAGGGCGCGAATCACCACGCGGAAGACAATGTAATACAGCACACCATAACCAAGACCAAGTAGTACCAGAGTAGTCACGTTTTCAGCACGTGGCATCTGTACGATAAAGTCAATGAAACCGTTCGAGAAGGTATGACCGTGAACCACACCCAGTGCGTTCGTCAGCACATAAGCAGCACCCGCCATGATGGCGTGAATACCGTAAAGTACCGGTGCGATGAACAGGAACGAGAACTCAATGGGTTCAGTGATACCGGTCAGGAACGACGTCAGAGCGGCCGATGCCATGATACCCATGATTTTGGCACGGTTCTCTGGCTTCGCTGAGTGAGCGATAGCAAACGCAGCGGCGGGTAGACCGAACATTTTGAACAAGTAACCACCGGCTAACTGACCAAAGCCGTTACCTGCTTCACGCGTTACGTCGTTAGCGGTCAAGAAACACGTCATGATACCGTTGACTTGCTCACCGGCGTTGTTAACACAGCTACCTGCTTCATAGAAGAAAGGCACGTTCCAGATGTGGTGCAGACCAAATGGGATCAATGCACGCTCTACCACACCGTAGATACCAAAGGCGGTAACAGGGTTTTGCTCTGCGGCCCAGTGAGAGAAGGTAGCGATCGCACCACCGATTGGCGGCCAGATCACAGACAGGATCACACCCAGAGCAATCGAAATAAAGCCGGTGATAATAGGCACAGAGCGTTTGCCGGCAAAGAAGCCGAGATAGTCTGGCAGCTGAATCGTGTAGAAGCGATTAAACGTCCACGCTGCAACACCACCCGCGAGAATACCACCAAGCACACCTGTCTTGATCGTATCTACACCCATAACGGGTGCCATCACATCTAGCGTAGCCACCATAATGCCGTAACCGACAATCGCAGATAGGCCCGATACACCGTCGTTATTGGTGAAGCCAAGTGCCACACCTACCGCGAACAGCAAGGCCATTTGACCAAACACCGAGCCACCCGCTTGTTCCATCATGTGAGAAATGATGTCTGGCATCCAGCTAAAGTTGGCCGCACCAACACCTAATAGTATACCTGCAACCGGTAGCACAGATACTGGAAGCATCAGCGCCTTACCGACTTTTTGCAGATTAGCAAAGAGGTTTTTTGACATAGTTCTTGCTCCTAACAAGGACGTTTAACAATTGTGTCTCTAAAGACAGACCTTTCGATTCCCCCCGCAAGAGGTCACACGATACAACAGGTGCCCAGAGAACAAACGATTTGTGATTATTGAACTCACCCAAACTATAAGGGGGGAATCAGTACCTTGCCTATCCGTAACGACTTTACTGATTAAAAAGTAAATATAGATCACAAACCGAACGGGTGACAAAAACAACAAAAATAAACGTAAGATAATGAT
>NZ_MUFI01000102.1:0-1012 GCF_001996265.1 Salinivibrio sp. MA440 | reverse complement strand
TTATTTTTTCTATTAATAGATTGGATCTCACTTTTATGTAAAGTGTGATCTTGTTTCTAATTAAAACGTTTACTATCGCAATGAATTATTGAGTTTTTTATAATCAAAAGAAAAAGCCTATGATTTACTTCGATGCCGTTGCTAGGAAACTCCATCAAGACCACAAATCTACTCGACTTGGCTTCCGAGAAGCCTTGGTACTGGAATGCCTGTTGTTGCATGCGCCTGAGACCGTGTGTAAGCAAACCTTGATTTGTTATGCGTGGGGAAATGAATACATTGGTCAAACATCGTTAGCCAAATCGATCAGTGCGCTAAGACGAAGCTTAATGACGATTAGCGCAGACCCGACCTTAGTGATCACCGTGCCGAAGCAAGGCTATCGCATGGTCGCTGGCATGGTAGAAACCAAGACTGTCGGCGAGTCACTAACAACCGTAGAGCAAACTAAGGTAGCCCCCGTCACGACGAATGCGGTAACGGGTCTCTCTGCTGCTGAATCGAGGCATGATGCTGACAATAAGGCAGTATCGAGTAAACCGATACGCCAGTGTGTCATGATGGCGTTGATGTTATTTGCCTGTGTGGCGAGCAGCGTGTTTGTGGTAGGAAAAATCAATGGCTGGCGTTGGAGTGATGTGGTTCAGCGAGGCGGGCTGACACAGAAACGTGTCGGTAGCCTTTATGTTTTTTACCCTCAAGAAACACGGCTTGACTTTCCGATTGAGCAGTTTTTGAGCCACAGTCAATGTGATTGCCTTGTATATGTAGAAAACAGGCACAAGATAGCAACGATGGTTTTTGTATCAAGAAAGACCAACCGTAGTGTGTTTATCCGCTATTCGCCTTTCAATATCAAGCATGCCACTAGTAAACTTGAGCAATTTCTTGCTGAGGAATAAAAATAGAGTATTTGCTTTATTTTTATGAGCCTTTTCGAGTGTGTTTTGCGACATCTTATTATTTAGACTCCCTCTCATAGATACCCTTAATCAAATAATAGAGCCTTAAC
>NZ_MUFI01000101.1:0-1163 GCF_001996265.1 Salinivibrio sp. MA440 | reverse complement strand
ATGACAGGCATTACATGAGAATATAATATTCTTATTTTTAGCGATTGGCTTATCCCAATCATATTTTCCATCGCGAAGCAACGGCTCATACTCTGAAAGTGTGATAACTTGACCTGACATATTCTCAATAATATCACTCCCACAGCTAACACAGGATATTGTTGGTTTACGTGCATATAAGTTGCTATCTATATCCTCGGACCAATTTAGTTTAAACGAATATGGGAAGTAACGTTTATATAGAGCCATAGTTTTATCATTTTCATGCAAAAAGTCGACAATTTTGGCTTTATCAAAAATTTGATATTCTAGCAATTCTCCTGAATTATTACGCCTAGAATCTTCAAACTCTCTCGTTAAAGCTTCGCTTGCTATTGTCGAATAGAAACCTATGAACCCCTTGCAGCCATTGTTTCTTAATCTTCCAATGATATCTGGTTCTTGGCTGTTTCCAACAGACCTATTTTCTTGTTTTCCATGAGCGAAGTGTTTGCAACTTACTAAGTATCTAACTTCGCTACTTCCAAACCTACCATGACGAAACTCACTAACTATTAGATCTTTTCTATCATCAGAACCACGAGCAGGCCCCTTGATAATATTAAAACCTAAAGCTTCCAGTAAGTCTCTAGCAAAAAGTTCGAAAGCATCTTGATCACCATTTGAGATATTGGCTTGTGGTATTTCTTTGAAATCAATATTAAGCCATTTCTTACTGTCATTCATCTATCGTTCTCTCATCATGAAATTTGAACTCTAATTTAGGGTAACGCAACAACCTAACGCTTGGCTTTGCGGCGTGACGGAGCGTAGCGGAGTAACGTCCGACAACAGCCACTTGTTAGGTGAATACTCATTTAGCACTCAAAGCTTTTGCAAGTTTGTCTGAAAAAGTAGAGAGGCTCTGTTGCTCAACCTTCGATTTCTCTATCTCTGCCGTAGTTTGACCTTTCTCTATGATTGCATTGCGTTCAGTTTCGGAAAGAACCTTTATTACATTAGAGGTAGCTTCAGAGTCATTAGTCATAAGAGAGCATTTCAAGGCTGCGAGCTTCGCCTCTGAATTTGTCATTTCATTTTGAAAATATTTTATTTCACTAAGACTTGATTTATAAAGTTTCAAGAAAAAATAGGCGAATATTTCGATGAGCACTACCAAGGAT
>NZ_MUFI01000100.1:0-1212 GCF_001996265.1 Salinivibrio sp. MA440 | reverse complement strand
ACTCTATAGGCTAGACAGTGTAAATCCTGGTTTCGTCGCTACGATTCCTCTCTTTTTCATCGCTAGCTTTAATATTATTTTTAACGCTTTTAGCTGGCCACTCATTACCAAACCTTTTTTTATCATACTTTTACTTCTGTCATCGGCAGCAAGTTATGCCACTTTTAGTTATGGTATAATTTTCGACAGTGATATGATTGTAAATGTCATCGAAACAGACTCAGCAGAAGCATCGAGTTATGTTAGTATTTACTCTCTTGCTTGGTTTTTATTCATGGGAGGGATTCCATCACTGTTTCTTTTTATTGTAAAAATAGAAGAAAGTGATCCGCTTCTTTTTATGACCATGAAAAAGGCAATATCAGTGATAGCATCGATAGTCGTTATACTCATCATTGCTACATTATATTATCAAGATTATGCATCCGTTGGCAGWAATAACTCTTACTTAAAAAAGGTTATCATTCCCACAGAGTTAGTTTATAGCATTGGAAAATATGTCAACAATGAATACCTGTCGGATCGTCTACCATACAAAAAAATTGGCGAGGACGCACAAAAAACAGACACACATAAGACAAAAAAACCAACTTTATTTGTTTTTGTTTTAGGGGAAACGGCTCGCGCTCAGAACCAGCAACTAAATGGTTATTCGCGAAAGACAAATCAATTCACATCGCAAGAAGGTGTTATCTCATTCAAAAATGTAAGCTCATGTGGAACGGCAACGGCAGTTTCTGTGCCATGTCTTTTCTCTATCTTGGAACGAGAAAACTTTAATCGAGAACGTGCCGACAAACAAGATAACCTACTTGATATCATGCAACGCGCAGGCACAGAGATGTTATGGGTAGAAAATGACAGTGGTGATAAAAATGTCGCGAAACATATTCCGCAGATCACAGTGAATCGTCATGAGAGTCAAACATATTGTGACGGACAAACCTGCTTTGATGAAGCCGTTATACAGCCTTTTATAGAGAAAACATCTAATGCGGATAGCAGCCAAGATTTAATGACCGTGCTACACTTAATTGGTAGCCATGGTCCCACATACTTCAAACGTTATCCGGAAAATATGAGAGTGTTTACGCCTGATTGTCAACGAGCCGACATTGAAAACTGCTCCAAAGAGGAAATAGTAAACACCTACGACAATACAATCTTATATACTGATTATGTTATAAATAAAGTCATTACGGAGTTAAAAGA
>NZ_MUFI01000010.1:0-86368 GCF_001996265.1 Salinivibrio sp. MA440 | reverse complement strand
CCCATGTGAGAGTAGGACATCGCCAGGCTCTCATTGCTTATCTTGTTGATAGCTCGATGCTTTTGATATCTGCGATGCTCATGTATTGGCATACACTGCGCGTCTCGATTCAAAATCCTCATCGCATCAAACAAGATAATCTAATTAGCGCTTAGTATTAGGCTTTAGTTAGCAAATATTTAATCATCAAAGCGGATATGCGTAAGACTTTGATGAGACAGAATTGGTGCGGAGTGGTAGTTCAGTTGGTTAGAATACCGGCCTGTCACGCCGGGGGTCGCGGGTTCGAGTCCCGTCCACTCCGCCACTACTTATAGGGGTATAGCTCCAACTGGCAGAGCAGCGGATTCCAAATCCGCGTGTTGGGGGTTCGAATCCCTCTACCCCTGCCACCTAAAAAGCACCGACTTATGTCGGTGCTTTTTTTTATACAAGTATCACTCGATACGCTGGCTTATTGGTGGTTTTGGTGTTTATGAGTAAGAACACTTATTAGTCGTTTTTGGCGACGAATTGGCTTGGCCCAGTCGTATTAGGCTGATGACTAAAACAGAGTTCATAAGTGAAGGCGGTGGTATGCTTGGTGTCTTCTCCGCTTGTATGTTTATATTCCACTTCAACAATCACTCGTTGGTAGCCCGCGCCTTCAAATTGATCGATCTGCGCTAATCTCGTTGAAAGATCGTCAGCTTTAAATAACCAGCCTTTTACTCTGTCCTTTGCGTTATCACTTAACTCGATCCCTGGGTGCCCTGCTGCCGATCCCCAGCCACGGTCGGTGCGTATTGCTTGTATGCTGGCTTTGTGCCAGCTCCCTTTCATATCAGCGAGCAGGTGGTGGTTATCTTCGTTTGGACAAAGAGTACCGTAAACAAATAGATTATTGAGCATAGGCGTCGCTCCATGAATACACCTTGTTATCATTGCTTTTCTATCCTATCTCTGACATCAAGTGTGCGGCAAGTGATAAGGTGTGTTTATCACTTGTATTTAGGCATTAACGATCGCAAAATCGGCGCCCGATGTAGGGGCAACCTATACTTTCAGTGGTGAGCTTTATGGTGGTAATTAAGTCATGAAACGACGTATTGGCAAGGTAGTGGCCTGGGGAAGCGCCATTTTAGTCCCAACGGCCATAGTGGGTGTCAATGGTTACTTTACTGTCCCCGATGGGTCACAGTTACACACTGTCTCTGGTATTTATCGCCAATGTGTTGATTATACCCATTCATTACCGCTGGATGAACAAGGCCATTTCTCTTTGCTGGTTTGGAACATTTACAAACAGCAGCGGCCACAATGGGATACAGCATTGACGCAGTATCGAGATCCGCATCGTCTTATGCTATTACAGGAAGCGAGTTTTGGTCCTCAACTCGCGCGCTGGATTACACAGTCATCACTTCATTATGATCAAGCCTATGCGTTTGCGATGCAAGATGCGGTCGCTGGGGTTATGAATCTTTCTCAGGTTAATCCTCTCCATAGCTGCGCTTATACAGCGGTAGAGCCCTATTTACGCTTGCCCAAAAGTGCACTGTACAGTGAGTATCAGCTTTCCAATGGTCAGCGACTGGCTGTGGTCAATATTCATAGCATTAACTTCACTTACGCGATGGCGGCTTATAAAAAGCAATTAGCAGCGCTTGAGCAAGCCTTGTTACGTGTTGATGGACCGATTATCTTGGCAGGGGATTTTAATACGTGGTCGCAACGGCGATTAGAAGCAGTCAGAGCGATGGTGTCGCGTTTGTCTTTACAAGAAATGCATTTTCAACCGGACCAGCGGATGACTAAGTTTGGGCTGCCTTTGGATCATATATTCTATCGCGGATTGACCGTGGAGCAGGCCAGTGCGATTGATAATGGTGCCTCCGATCATGCGGCGATGGAGGCACAACTTAAGGTGCTAGGGTGAGCGCTCGTCGCGTGTGATGCATTAACCCACAGCCGTAATGGATTAACTCACAGCAATGATGATCGCCCAGCCACCGAAAACAGCTACCCAGGGGAGAGTGGCGACAACAATGGCTTTACCTTGATTTAATGGTGTCCAGGTACCAATAGCGGTAATACTGAGGACCCAGTACCATGGTAGTAGCAAGGGTAAACTGGCTGCCCAGGCTGTCCAGGGTGATGTCAGCGGTAGCTTGAGCAGGCCATTCAGACTATTGAGATCAGCATGAGCCGGAAGGATAAAGCTCGGTGCGAGTGTCATATTGGTATAGCTTGCTAAATCACCAATGACTGCCGGCAGGAAAATAAAGCAGGATGCCGCTAACCAGTGACGATAGCCAAAGTTAGGCGCCTCTTGCTTGGTGGATAACCGGAACCAAAGGGCTAAGGCAAAAATCACCGCGGCACGACCAAACCAATCTCCCAATACTTCAGAGGCTAAGAGTGTTTCTCGTTGTAACCACTTTTCCGCTTCTGCTTGAGGCATGGATAGCTGTTGAGCCAGTGCTTGCTGAAGGGTTGATACATCCGTGTGATCAAAATAAGCACTCCAAAATGCAATCGCGCTCAAGCACATTAATAAATAAGCAACCCAGCCCCACGCTGGTCGTTGACTTAGTGCGGCGAAACACGCACTTGGTCGGAGTACGGTGTCACGTAAGGCATAAAATGGATTGGTTGAGGCTTGCATCATGAGCCACTACTCCGTGAAATATCAATATGAAGTGTCAACTGTTGTCCCGGTTGGATATATGCGTTCTGGCGCAGTTGGTTCCATTTGATTAAATCTGACACGGATACCTTATATCGATGTGCAATCGTGCTCAGTGAATCACCTTGGCGAATACGGTAGGTGATTGTGCGAATACGTTGTGCATTGTTTTCTTTATCCCACACAACGAGCTGTTGACCAATGCTTAAGGTGTCGCGAGGACTCATGCCGTTCCACTTCGCGAGTTGGCGATAATCCACGTCATAACGACGCGCAATCGTCCAAAAACTATCTCCCTGACGTACTGTGTGAGTACGCTTATAACCATCACGCTCGGCAGCCTGCAAGGCGGCCAACCGTTGAGGAGCACTTAGCGTGTATTGAGACTCATCTTTGAGCGATACCGGGATCATTAAGCGTTGACCCACACGAATGCGTGATGAGCGTAACTGATTCGCGCGTTTGAGTACTTTTACCGTGGTATTATACTGGTCTGCTATCTCACTTAGGCTATCGCCCGACTTAACCGCATAGCGTTCGACACGAAGCCCCTGATTCTCATTTTTCGCGAGCTCGGTATTGAAGCGCGCCACCTTATCATTCGGCAGTAAAAGGTGAGTTGGGCCCGATGGAGATGTTGCCCAGTGGTTATAGGCTGGGTTAAGGCTTTGCAGTTCTGACACAGTCAAACCGGCATAGTTAGCCGCTAACGCGAGATCCATTTGCATACCCGGATCGACCATGGTTAACACTGGTTGGTTAGGGATTTCAGGGAGATCTAAACCGTATTTGTTTTTATTGCGCAGCACGTCACCCAGTGCGATGAGTTTGGGCACATAACTGCTGGTCTCTTTAGGAAGGTCAAGGTGCCAGAAATCGGTCGGTTTTCCGCGCTGCTCGTTACGTCGGATCGCTCTTGATACGCGCCCTTCGCCGGAATTGTACGCCGCGATTGCGTGTAACCAGTTGCCATCAAACATGCCGTGCAAGTACTCGAGGTAATCAAGTGCGGCATCGGTTGATTGGGCCACATCACGTCGGCCGTCATACCACCAGTTTTGTTCTAAGCCAAAGCGTCGCCCCGTAGCAGGAACAAACTGCCATAAGCCCGCGGCTCTACCATGAGAATAGGCAAACTGATCAAACGAGCTTTCAACAACAGGCAGCAGTGCCAGCTCGAGTGGCATATTACGATCTTCTACTTTTTCAACAATAAGGTGTAAAAAGGGCGTCGCGCGCTCAGTCACGGTTGCGAGGTGATTAGGGTAGTTTAAATACCAATTTCGATACCGCCTCACCGATGCATTATTTGGGACAGGCAAGGAAAGTTGCATACTGATCCGCTGCCAAACATCCTCTTGTTTTTGCGGTGAGAGTACCGTGGGTTGGTTAGGTACCGCTTTCTTTGGTGTTACTGCGGTCTCTGTGGGCGCAGATGAAGCCTTCTGGGCCGCAATAGGAGGCGCTTTGTGGGCGATATTATCCGTGTCTTGAGCGTCACCCGTTGACTGACAGCCGCTCAGCAACAGTGTGCTCAAAAAAACTAAACGGTACTTCATGGCATAAAAACCTTCGTCCAAAATAGCCGATGATGATAGGGGCTGGTCTCACTGATGACAAGAGACTCAGCTCAAAATTCGTCCTTCCACTGACGTAAGGCGCGGAAAACTTCTAATTCAGTGTTATCTTGCGCACGCCCGCTGACCGCTTGAATCACGCTTGGCTCATGAATGCGCAAAAACGGATTGATACGTTTTTCGCGTCCAATGGTGCTCGGTAGTGTTTGTTTTTCCTGAGCGCGTAAGCGGTTGACTTCTTCGCGATACAAATGGAGATCATCGTTTTCAGGTTCGACAGTGAGTGCGAAGGCAACATTGGCAGCGGTATACTCGTGGGCGCAATAGACCTCTGTTTCAATCGGTAAGGAGGCTAGCTTCTTAAGCGAATTTAGCGCTTGTGCTGCGGTGCCCCCAAGCAAGCGGCCACAGCCAGCAGAGAATAGCGCATCACCACAAAACAGCTTCCCATCGCCAACAAAAGCGATGTGATCATCAGTATGTCCTTCAACACCGACCACTAAAAATCGATGATCGAAAACATCAATCTGATCGCCATCTCCCACTGCCATACTTAAGCGCGGGATAGGTTTGATCTCCGGTCCGATAACTTGGGCGCTGGGTGCGAAACGGACAAGCTCCTCAATACCATTCGTATGATCCCAGTGGTGATGTGTGATAAGAATACAAGACAGTGTCAACGTATTTGCTTTGAGATAGTCAATAACCTGACTTGCTTCACCGGGATCGACCACGGCGCATCGATTATCTTCACTAATAATGAGCCATATGTAATTATCGTTAAATGCAGGTATGCTTTTGACGTGAAGCATTGGGTTCTCCAGCGATAGAATGAGCCTTAATAATGAAACCAGCGCGCATTGAACATCAGTTTGACTATCCCTATACATGGGACCAGGTTGCCTACGGTGATTGGGCGCGCACCCAATTGCAAACCCGGCTGGATGAGTGCCTGCCTACTTTATTCGGCTACCATTTGCTTAAATTAGGTGGATTAAGCTGCGAGCTAGTCAGTGAACAGTGTAACATTCAACACCAAGTCTGTGTCGATAAACACAATCCGATGCGTAACCTCACGGCTGCCCACTATGCCTTACCGTTTATCCAAAAGTCCTTTGATGTCTGTTTACTCGCACACCAACTTGATTATAGCGACGACCCGCACCGATTACTAAGAGAGGTCGATCGCGTGATGATTGACGATGGTTGTTTGATTCTTTCTGGCGTTAATCCAACCAGTCTCCTGGGGATGAAAAAGCTGATTAGAGGTCGACATCAGCGCCTACCTTGGGGAGGACGAATGTTTTCACCGCTGCGCGTCAAAGATTGGTTAAGTGTCATGAACTATGAAATCATTGCCGCACATCAAATGGGTCTATGGCCAACACAACGCCCCAACGCTCGCCATGCGTGGGTTGAAAGTAGCGCCAGTATGATAACGCCCGCGTTAGGATCTATTTATCTTATTATGGCGCGCAAACGCAGTTATCCACTTAAACCGATTAAGCCCCGTTGGAAACTAAAGCAAGCGGTATCGCCGCTAGGGGGAGTTGTACCTAACGGCGGTTAGCGCACCATGCTTTTATGCGGGAGGCTGATAGCCTTCATCTGTTTCGGTTGGTTGGTTAGCGGCTTGACGTGCGAGCTCATCACAACGTTCATTTTCAGGGTGACCGGCGTGGCCTTTTACCCAGTTCCACGTGATCTGGTGGTTGGCTGCCACCTGATCTAATTGCTGCCACAGGTCGGCATTTTTAACCGGCTTCTTATCCGCCGTTTTCCACTGGCGCTTTTTCCAGTTATGGATCCACTGGGTAATTCCTTGGCGAACGTATTGGCTGTCCGTGGTCAGAACCACTTCGCAGGAATCTTTTAACGCTTGTAACCCGACAATCGCGGCCATCAACTCCATGCGGTTGTTGGTGGTGAGGGTAAACCCAACACTCAGCGTTTTTTCATGCTGCTTATAGCGCATTACCACACCATACCCCCCAGGACCTGGGTTACCGAGGCATGAACCATCTGTGAAAATTTCTACCTGCTTGGTCATCTTTGATACTATAGGCTATTCATCTGAGCCAAGTTTGACACAGTTATTGCCATGAAAGCGAATTACGATCGTCTCATCGTGTTAGATACCGAAACCACAGGTATGAACCGCGAAGGTGGGCCTCACTACCGAGGTCACAATATTATAGAAATCGGTGCCGTTGAGATTATCAATCGCAAACTCACCGGTCGGCACTTTCATGCCTATATCAAACCCACGCGCGCGATCGACCCTGAAGCGATTTCAGTGCATGGTATTACTGATGCATTTTTAGCAGATAAGCCTGCCTATACGCACGTGCATCAGGCCTTCGTCGACTTTATTCAAGGTGCTGAGTTGATTGCTCATAATGCGCCCTTTGATGTGGGGTTTATGGACCATGAGTTTAAAAACCTCGGGGTATCGGTGCGAACCAATGAGATTTGCACAGTCACAGATACCTTGGCAATGGCGAAGAAAATCTTCCCAGGCAAACGTAATAACTTGGATGTATTGTGTGATCGCTATGGCATTGATAACTCAAGGCGCACATTACACGGGGCTTTACTGGATGCGGAGATACTAGCTGACGTCTATCTGTTAATGACGGGTGGACAAACAGATTTATCCTTTAATGCAGGGACCGATACTGATAATGCAAGCCCAATGGCGCCGAGAACGGTTAAGCGTCAGAAATCGCTAAAGGTCATCCCTGCATCGGCCGATGAAATGAGTGCGCATGAAGCGCGGTTAGACTTTATTGAACAAAACGGCAGCTGTCTTTGGCGGCAGTAGGAGCAGGCATGAGAAAGCGGTGGTGGGCAGTTTGTTTTTGTTTCCCTTTATTGGCACACGCCAACGAGCAAGAAATCCGGCTGCTGGAAAACCGCTTTCGCGTTGACCCCACGATTGAGCGTGCTGCGTTTGTCATTTATCGAGAAAAACCCAGCATGCCCGTGGTCTTGGTTCGGCCTGACGGAAGCAAATATTATGCATGGCGGCATCCCGATAATGTCTCTTGGCATCAAGAGGCTGATATGGACATTGTATCGATTAGCGATCCGATGCCCGGGCCGTGGCAAGCCATTGGTCGCGTTAGCCCTGATAACAAAGTGAAAGTGCTGAGCGACTTGCGCATGAAAGTGGAAGATTTGCCCAGTCGGCTTTATCAAGGTGAAGCGATTAAATTCACCGCACGATTAATGTTAGGTGATGACCCCCTTAATCTGCGAGACTTTATTCGGCGTGTGGATCTCACCGTTAGTTTTTCTGAGTTTGTTGACGATCCTGCCTCGCTTAATCCTGACCAACGTCCTCAGCCAAAATCACTCGGCCAGTTTAGTGATGATGGAACAGGGCTGGATGAAGCGCCTAATGATGGGATCTTTACTGTTTCGCTTCCTATTGATGTGATGCCAGGTAAGTATCGAGCACGTGTGACATCGGGAAATGGGATCTTCTTTCGTACCCTTGAGCAAGAAGTCCTCGTTTACCCGACGCCACTCATGGCGACTTTTAAGCAAAGCCAAATAGATGATGAGCCGCATCAGTTAACTATCCAAATGGAACAAGCTAGCATTGAGCCCGGCAGCGTGTCTGTTCATGCCAAGTTTACTGATACCGAAGGCAAGACAACGGTTTATCAAAAACATAGTGAGGAAAAGTCAGAGACACTCTCGCTCGATATTCCCTATGCGAGTACGCCTGGGCAATATAAATGGCGCTCAACACTATATGCGACAGACCAATTGTCGGGTCGCTCCCTGGTTTTCCCCTTACCAGAGCAAACTTTTGCTGTTACAGATTACGAAGCGCTAGAACAAGCTGAAGCAGAGCGCGAAGCGCGTGAGCAGGCAATGATGGAGGCCGCCGAGGCACGGAGACGAGAAAGAGAGCAGGCTGAAGCACGTACAACGTCTCTCATTATTATTGGCTTAGGTAATTTGCTTGTCATCTTGATTGGCGCCGCAACCTGGTTTGTGCTGAAAAAGCGTAAAGCACGAAAATTAGCTGAAGCCGCGCAAGAGCTTGAAGCTCCGCCACCAGATAAAGACGCGGAGTCAAAGGAGGCAAGTGAAGAGACGGATGAGCTGGATATCGATGGATCGAATAAAAATGTTTAACCGTGGCGAATGATAAAATTTAGCCGTGGTTAATGATAAAAAAAGAGAGGGAAATCCCTCTCTTTTAGTGGTGCGCTCAAAATACAGTGCGGTTATGCCGCATTATGCATCTTGTTTTCTTTGACTGACGCGGCAGGTAACTCTGCAGGATCAAAGTCATCGACATTGATTGTTTCGAGTCGACCTTGCTCGGCTTCTCGCAGTAAGTCGGCTTCTTGCTCGGAAATGACGCCAGCGTGTAACCCTTTATCGGCTACTTGATCCAGGAACATGAACGGCAACTTCTCGCCAAGACCGTCACAGACCTTCTTATGGATAGGCTCAGCCTTGAGGATGTCATGCAACGCTTTCTCGATATTGCCGATCGCATTGCCTGGCTCAAAGAATTGGCCACGACCAATCCGGTCACGCGTCGCACTAGGTGATTGTAAAATCACTGCCAATTTACCATCCAGACGATCACCCGGCTGGCGGCGTCCTCTACCAAGAGGGAACACCAAGGCTCTTACTAACCCGGCAATCACACGATTCGGGAAGTTTGCGAGGAAACCATCCAATGCTTGCTCTGTTTGGTACATCGCGTCTTGCATGCCCCAATGAACTAAAGGAAGATCCTCGGTCTGGTAGCCTTCGTCAGCGTAACGCTTCATGGTCGCAGATGCTAAGTAGAGCTGGCTAAGCACATCCCCCAAGCGCGCTGATAAGCGCTCTTTACGTTTCAGGTTACCGCCCAATACCGCCATAGAGACATCAGCAAGCAGTGCCAGCGCAGAGCTATAGCGATTCATCTGCTGGTAGTAACGACGTGTCGCGTCTTTGCGTGGTGCTTTCGAGAAACGTCCATCGGTTAAACCAAGCCAAAGGGTGCGAGCAACATTGCTAAATACAAAGCCGACGTGACCGAACAGTGCTTTGTCAAATGCTGCAAGTGCCGCTTGCTGATCGCTATTCTCGCTCGCACGAATCTCATCCAAGACAAATGGGTGACAACGAATCGCCCCCTGGCCAAAGATAATCATTGAGCGGGTCAGAATATTCGCACCTTCCACGGTGATAGCAATCGGTGAGCCCTGGTAATTCCGGCCCAAATAGTTTTTCGGCCCTAAACAGATGCCTTTACCACCAATAACATCCATCGCATCAATGACGCTCTGCTGGCTACGGTGAGTACAGTGATATTTGACGATTGCCGAGATAACAGAGGGTTTTTCGCCTGCATCAATCCCTGTCACGGTCAACGCACTCGCGGCATCCATAACATAGGCATTACCCGCGATGCGAGCCAGCGGCTCTTCGATCCCTTCCATTTTGCCAATTGGCAATTTGAACTGACGACGAATACGTGCGTAAGCGCCGGTTGCAAGTGCAGCCGATTTAAGCCCACCCGTGGTATTTGAAGGCAGCGTGATACCGCGACCAATAGACAGGCACTCCATCAACATGCGCCAGCCTTGGCCGGCCATTTTTTGCCCGCCAATAATAAAGTCCATCGGAACAAAGACTTCGTTACCTTGAGTCGGGCCATTTTGGAAAGGCACGTTCAATGGGAAATGGCGGCGACCAATTTGCACACCTTCCATCTCGGTTGGGATCAATGCGCAAGTGATGCCGAGCTCGTCTTGATCACCGAGTAAATGATCGGGGTCGCGTAGCTTAAATGCCAAGCCTAAGACAGTCGCTACCGGTGCAAGCGTGATATAGCGTTTGTTCCAGGTGATTTTCATTCCCAGGACTTCTTCACCGTTCCAAACGCCTTTGGTCACTACGCCGTAGTCTGGAATAGAGCCCGCATCCGAACCGGCTTCTGGGCTGGTTAATGCAAAACAAGGGATCTCCTTACCCTGGGCAAGGCGAGGGAGGTAGTGGTCTTTCTGATCCTCGGTACCATAATGCTGAAGTAGTTCACCAGGGCCGAGCGAGTTAGGAACACCCACGGTTGACGACAGTACACCAGAAACCCCCGACAGTTTTTGCAGCACTAAAGACTGTGCATATGCGGAAAACTCTAAGCCACCATATTGTTTTTTGATGATCATGGCGAAGAACTTATTGTCCTTCAGATACTGCCACACCTCTTCGGGAAGATCGGCAAGCTCGTGCGTGACCTGGTAGTCATCAACCATGCGACAGACCTCATTGACAGGTCCATCGAGGAAGGCTTGTTCTTCAGCACTAAGTGTGGGGGCCGGAATATCATGCAATTTGTTCCAATCCGGGGCGCCGCGGAATAAATCGGCTTCCCACCAGACGGTGCCTGCGTCGATCGCTTCTTTCTCCGTTGCTGACATTTCTGGCATCACGGATTTAAAAGCTTTAAATGCAGGCTTACTCAGCCAATTGCGACGAAATGTCACAATATTTAGTGGTAGAGCAATGACGGCAAAAATTAACCAAGTAATTTGCCCCACACTCCCTATGACTGTCCCTACAACTAATCCGGCTGCCAGTACGGCAGTCGATACCAGCAACTTAGCACGATGGTATGCGAGTACGCCGGCCAGTATTAGCATGGCGACGATATATAACCCTGTTGCCATCACGTCATCTCCTTCGGTTTAATTAGGCTCTTACGCGTCGTGGTAAGAGGTCGTACCACTCAATGTAACCAAAAAATTAAATAATTGTAAAATCATACGGTGTGACCTGGCCTGCAAGGTCAGAAAATCTTCACTGCAGTTATTGCACAAATGGAAAGATAGGTTGCCATTCAAGCAAACGTGACCGAGCTCGCTTGCTGGATGATAACGGTAGTCGACAGCCCTAAAACGATACGGGTACACTGACAGTTGAACTGACTGATGCCTAACGGGCGTGATATTTGTTAACAGTGGGAAGGTGCCATGTACCAAGATCTTATTCGCGGTGAGCTTTCAGAAGCAGCCGATGTGTTAACCGCATTTTTGAGTGATGATAATAACATCCAGCAGATTGAAAAAGCGGCGACACTCCTTGCTGATAGTTTTAAGGCCAGCGGCAAGGTGTTGTCTTGTGGTAATGGTGGCTCACATTGTGATGCGATGCATTTTGCTGAAGAACTCACCGGGCGTTACCGCGAAAACCGTCCAGGCTACCCGGCGATTGCCATTTCCGATCCGAGTCATATTTCCTGTGTCTCCAACGACTTTGGCTACGAGTATGTTTTCTCCCGTTATGTTGAAGCCGTGGGTATGAAGGGGGACGTTCTGTTTGGCCTATCGACCTCGGGGAATTCAGGAAACATCTTAAACGCGATGGAAGCGGCTCAGAAAAAGGGCATGAAAACAATCATGCTAACGGGAAAAGATGGCGGCAAAATGGCCGGGCTAGCGGACATCGAAATTCGGGTTCCACACTTTGGTTATGCTGATCGCATTCAAGAAGTTCATATCAAAATTATCCATATTCTGATCCAATTGGTGGAAAAGGAAATGGCAGCATAATTCGCAGAGGTAGACGAAAGAATGTGTGAGTTGCTTGGCATGAGTGCCAACGTCCCTACGGATATCTGTTTTAGTTTTACCGGCTTAATTCAACGGGGCGGAAAAACAGGTCCGCATCGTGATGGTTGGGGGATTACTTTTTATGAGGGTAAAGGATTTCGTACCTTTAAAGATCCGGCCCCCAGCAGTCAATCTAAAGTCGCGGAGCTTGTAACCAGTTATCCGATCAAAAGCTGTTCGGTCGTTAGTCATATTCGTCAAGCGAACCGAGGCGGCGTGAGCTTGGAAAACACACATCCTTTTACGCGAGAAATTTGGGGACGCCATTGGACCTTTGCCCATAATGGCCAACTCTCTGGGTTTGAAAGTCTCGAGACGGGACATTTCAAACCCGTGGGAGAGACCGATAGTGAAAAGGCCTTTTGTTGGTTGTTAAACGAGCTGTTTAAGCATTATCCAAAGCAACCGGACAACATGTGTGAGGTGTTTGATTTTATTGCTTCACGCTGTGACCGACTGCGCGCGCTTGGCGTATATAACATGCTGTTTAGCGATGGCGATTATGTGATGGCGTATTGCACCAATAATCTGCATTGGATTACGCGTCGTGCGCCATTTGGTCGAGCGAGTTTGATCGATCAAGAAATGACAGTTGATTTTCACGAGCAGACAACGCCGGATGATATTGTTTCAGTGATTGCGACGCAGCCGCTGACCAACAATGAGAGCTGGCATAAGATGCAAGAAGGGGAGTACTGCGTGTTCCACTTTGGCGAGGTCTATTGCTCGAACCAAGCGAGCGTCGCCACATCATGATCGAACAGGCGCCGAGGCGCCTGTTCATCGCAATGCCGGTCAATCGTCAGCTGCATGGCCTGAAGGACCGAGTGGCTGATTGTCCAACCAAGCTTTCCCAGCTTCCATTTTAAGCCGTCCATCAATAAACCATTTAACCACTAATGGATAGATTCGGTGTTCTTGTTGTTGAACACGGGCGGCGACGGAATCAATCTCATCATCGGCAAAGATAGGGACGCGAGCTTGTAATATCACAGGCCCACCATCAAGTTCTTCCGTGACAAAATGTACCGACGTCCCATGCTCTTTGTCGCCAGCATCAATCGCGCGCTGGTGGGTATGTAGTCCCGTGTATTTAGGGAGCAGTGATGGGTGAATATTCAGCATCCGCCCTGCGTAATGGCTGACAAAACCTGGGGTTAAAATACGCATAAAGCCAGCCAATACCACTAAGTCGGGTTGATGAACATCGATAGCCCGAACCAAAGCCGCGTCATAGTCTTCGCGGCTGGCATACGCTGTATTAGCAACGACCTGAGCGGGAATATCGGCTTGCTCGGCACGTGTTAGGCCATATACGTTTGCTTTATTGGCGATAACAGCAACGATGCGTGCCTGATGCCCCTGATGAAACTGATCAATGAGCGCTTGCAGGTTTGAGCCACTACCAGAAATTAACACAACAATGCGTTTCATTCTGTGAGCTCCACTTGCGCTTCATTAGCGTTTGCATGGGCAATATGACCCAGTTGCCAAGCGGTTTCTCCTGCTTCATTGAGTAAAGCTATTGCTTTCTCTGCTTCGGCTTGAGGTAGCGCAATGACCAAGCCAACACCACAGTTAAACGTACGTAGCATTTCGTAATCGCTGACATTGCCTTTTTCTTGCAGCCAGTTAAAAATTGCAGGCCACTGCCAGCTGTTATTGTCGATCACTGCTTTTGTCCCTGCAGGTAATACGCGGGGAATGTTCTCCCAAAAACCGCCACCTGTGATATGCGACACCGCGTGGATTGAGGTTTGTTCCTGCAGCGCTAAGACAGATTTGACGTAAATACGGGTCGGTGCCAACAAATGTTCGATAAGCGGCTGACCGGCCAATGGCGTGCTGAGATCCGCTTGGCTCACATCGAGGATTTTACGGATCAGGGAATAACCGTTTGAGTGCGGACCACTGGACGCAAGGCCAATCAGTGCATCGCCATTGCCGACATTGCTGCCATCAATCAGCGCCGACTTTTCCGCCACCCCGACACAAAAGCCAGCGACATCATAATCGTCGCCACTATACATTCCCGGCATTTCAGCGGTTTCGCCGCCGATCAAAGCACAGCCGGCTTGTTGGCAGCCGTGTGCGATTCCGGTCACGACATTGGCAGCGACGTCGACGTCGAGTTTTCCTGTGGCATAGTAATCAAGAAAAAATAACGGCTCTGCGCCTTGCACAATCAGATCGTTGACACACATCGCCACCAAATCGATGCCAATTGTGTCATGTTTGTTCGCGTCTAATGCAAGGCGTAGCTTGGTTCCAACGCCATCCGTACCAGACACCAGTACGGGCTCTTTGTATTTGGTTGGCAATGAACAAAGTGCACCAAAACCGCCTAGTCCTCCCATCACTTCGGGGCGATGTGTTTGTTTCACCACACCTTTAATACGATCGACCAGTGCGTTGCCGGCATCAATGTCGACACCTGCATCTTTATAGCTAAGAGATGATTGTTTACCGCTCACTGCAATTCCTCGCCGGAGTTGGAAATCAAAAGTCGGCGCTATTCTATCAGCGCATTCAGTGAAAGGAAAACGTTTGCGCGAGCAGTTTGGTGAGATTCTAAACGATATATCAAGCGCTATCTCTACGCTAGCAAATTACTTTCATGTATACTACCGAGAATTTGTTTTTTGTAAGGAGTCTAAGATGAAGGTCGTGGAAGTAAGGCACCCGTTAGTCAAACATAAAATCGGCTTGATGCGTGAACGTGATATCAGCACCAAGCGGTTTCGTGAGCTTGCCACCGAAGTAGGTAGCCTGTTGACTTATGAAGCCACCTCAGACTTCGATACAGAAAAAGTGACGATCGATGGCTGGGATGGCCCGGTTGATGTCGACCAAATTAAAGGTAAAAAAGTGACTGTGGTGCCTATCCTTCGTGCTGGACTCGGTATGATGGATGGTGTCTTAGAGCACGTTCCTGGCGCGCGGATCAGTGTCGTGGGTGTCTATCGTGACGAAGAAACCCTTGAACCTGTGCCTTATTTTCATAAGCTGGCGAGCAACATCGATGAGCGAATGGCCTTGGTCGTGGATCCGATGTTAGCAACCGGTGGCTCTATGATTGCGACGATCGATTTGTTGAAAGAGCAGGGCTGTCAGCAAATTAAGGTTTTGGTTTTGGTCTCAGCGCCTGAAGGGATCGAAGCACTGAAAAAAGCACATCCTGATGTGGAGCTTTATACTGCTGCCATTGATGAGAAGTTAGATGATAACGGCTATATTGTTCCTGGTTTGGGCGATGCTGGCGATAAGATTTTTGGCACTAAGTAACTAAGTAACTAGGTCATTAAGTAACCAAGCCATTAAGTCGTCAGAAGCCAAGTAGCCAGACGCCAAGTCATCAAATTAATCGTTTGGAAAAACAAAAAAACCGCTAAGTACTAGCGGTTTTTTTAGTTTCAGGGGCTTAGCTTAACCTAGCTTAGCGAGGTAGCGCCGGATTTGGGCTTCAATGCCGGTGCTGTCTAATTCGATATCGGCATGGATTTCTTGTTGTGTGCCTTGCGAAATAAAACGATCGGGTAAGCCTATTTGCAGGACGGGTTTCACCGTGCCTTGCGCCATCAATGTTTCAATGACGCCAGAGCCAGCGCCGCCCGCTACCGCATTCTCTTCCACGGTTACCAAGCAGTCATGGGCTTTTGCCATCTCCTCGATCAGTGTGTGATCAAGAGGCTTAGCAAAGCGCATATCGACAACCGTTGCATTGAGCGCTTCTGCCGCTTCTAATGCGCTTGGCAGCAAGGTACCAAAGTTAAGGATCGCGATGCACTCGCCTTGACGTTTGACCACACCCTTACCCACGGGGATAGCTTGCATTTTATCTTCAATAACAGCGCCCATCCCGCTGCCTCGTGGGTATCGCACTGCGGCGGGACCATCATGAGTATGACCGGTATACAGCATTTGACGGCATTCGTTTTCATCACTGGGCGTCATGACAACCAAATTTGGGATGCATCGTAAGTAACTTAAATCAAACGCACCTTGGTGAGTTTGACCGTCGGCGCCGACAATACCACCGCGATCAATCGCAAATAACACCGGAAGATTCATGATCGCGACATCATGAATGAGCTGATCATAAGCGCGTTGTAGAAAGGTCGAATAAATCGCGACCACCGGATGATAGGTTCCAATCGCCATACCCGCGGCAAGCGTTACCGAGTGTTGTTCCGCGATAGCGACATCAAAATATTTATCTGGGTGTGCCTTAGAAAAGCGGACCATGCCAGACCCTTCTCGCATGGCTGGCGTGATGGCTAACAATTTGTCATCTTGTTCGGCCATATCACAAAGCCAATCACCAAACACATTGGAAAAGCTGGGGCTGGAAGGCTTGGACTTAGGTAACGTATGCACGCTCGGATCAAACTTGGGGACAGCATGATAGCCAATCGGATCGTTTTCTGCCGGCGCGTAACCTTTGCCTTTTTTGGTCATCACATGTAAAAATTGCGGACCTTTTAGGTGGCGCATATTTTTAAGGGTTTTGACCAGCTCTTCGACATCGTGCCCATCAATCGGACCAATGTAATTAAAGCCTAACTCTTCAAACATGGTGCCAGGCACGACCATGCCTTTGAGGTGTTCTTCCGCACGACGTACCAATTCTTTAATCGGGGGGGCGCCGGAGAGCACTTTTTTGCCGCCTTCGCGAATGCTGGTATAGACATTGCCAGAAAGCAATTGCGCAAAATGATTATTCAAGGCGCCGACATTTTCTGAGATAGACATCTCATTGTCATTCAGTACGACCAACATATCGGGCTTCACATCCCCAGCGTGGTTCATGGCTTCAAAAGCCATCCCCGCGGTGATGGCGCCGTCGCCAATCACACTGACTACGCGCCGGTTTTGCCCTTCTTTTTCCGCGCAGATAGCCATCCCGAGAGCTGCGCTGATTGAGGTCGAAGAGTGCCCGACTGACAGCACATCGTAAGGGCTTTCTTCTCGCCAAGGGAAGGGGTGAAGGCCATCTTTTTTCCGGATCGTGGGCATCTGCTCCCGCCGTCCGGTTAAGATTTTGTGGGGGTAAGCTTGATGCCCTACATCCCAAACAAGATGGTCAAACGGCGTATTATAGACATAATGCAGCGCCACAGTGAGTTCCACCGTTCCCAGCCCTGAGGCAAAATGGCCGCTGGAATGGCTCACTGTGTTAAGTAAATAGGTACGTAACTCCTCGCACAACTGAGGCAAGTGGTCACGCGGTAAGGTGCGTAACTCTTCAGGCGTATCAGCAAGCGCGAGGGTTGGGTATTTTGATATATCCAATGTCATAATGGTTCGGCGCTTTTATTAATCATGCTAGTTGTTGCGCTCGATGATATATCGGGCAAAAACTTCCAGTTGCTCGGTATTGTAGGGGATCGCCTCCAAGGCGTGTAGTGCTTCTTGGTAAAGTTGCGCCGCTTTTTCTTGCGCGCCAGCCAGCCCCAGTAAAGCAGGGTAGGTGCTCTTCTCCGCATTCACATCGGAACCTTGAGGCTTTCCAAGCGTTTGCGTATCGCTGGTGATGTCCAAAATATCATCCTGAACTTGGAATGCGAGCCCGATAGCATCCGCAAATCGGTCTAACGATCCGAGGTGTTTCACCCCAGTCTCCCCAGCCGCATAGGCCCCCAATCGTACCGCCGCTTTAATGAGTGCACCGGTTTTATTACGATGAATTTGCTTCAAGGCATATAAATCAACGGCTCGGCCTTCTGCGGCTAAATCAAGTGATTGACCCAGACACATCCCGGATGCGCCGCTTGCATTGGCCAATACTTTCACCATATCGATACGGTATGGTTGGGCATTTGGATTGAGTTCACCTTCAGCAAGCACGGTAAAAGCCAGTGTTTGTAGCGCATCACCGGCGAGAATCGCCGTCGCTTCATCGAATGCAACATGACAAGTCGGCTGACCACGGCGCAAACTGTCGTTGTCCATCGCCGGTAAATCGTCATGGATTAATGAATAAGCATGAATACATTCTACTGCTACTGCGGGTGTGTCGAGCTGCGCAAGCGGTATACCGAAAAGTTGCCCCGTCGCATAGGTTAAAAACGGGCGAATCCGTTTTCCTCCCAATAACAAGCCATGGCGCATCGCTTGAATAAGAGGTTGTTCCTGATGGTCTAGGGTATAAAGCCAGGATTCAAGTTGTCGGTTACTTCGCGTTTGCGTCTCGCGCAGCGTATCTTTTGCAACAGTACTAGTCATCGTCTTGGGGGGAAAACTCAGTCAGTGGCCCATCGTCTTCTTGCGAAAGCAAGATCTCGACCCGTTGCTCGGCGTCCGCCAAGGTTTTTTGCCCTTGACGGGTTAAGGTGATACCACGCTCGAAGCGTTTCATTGCCGTATCAAGCGGCAGTTCGCCGGACTCTAACGCGCCAACGATACTGTCTAACTCTTTGAGCGTGTCCTCAAAGGTCATATTTTCTGGTTTCTTCACAGCCATGATGCCATAAAATTAGAAAAGAAAGGCTAGACGGTAACTCAGCGGTGAAAAGTGGTCAAACCGCAGAGGCCGATTTTGTGTTCTTACCCCAAGCGGTAAATGGCATGTTATCCTTATTAGTATTGACGGATTTACGCTAAACCTAAAGGATTGGTTGCCGATATAACCAATACCCTGAAAATGAACAACAATGACTTAATGGTAGTTAAGGGAGACTGACGTGGATATAGCGACGCTCATCGGCATCCTCGGTTCGTTCGCATTCGTTGTCATGGCGATGCTGCTGGGCGGCACCATGAACATGTATTTTGACGTTCCATCTGTGTTGATCGTTATCGGGGGCAGTCTATTTGTTGTCTTAACCAAATACACGATGGGGCAATTTTTTGGCAGTTTTAAAATCGCGGGTAAGGCTTTTATGTTTAAGTCTGATGACCCGGAAGATTTGATTGCCAAGATTATCGAAATGGCAGATGCTGCTCGTAAAGGTGGGTTTCTCGCCCTCGAAGAAATGGAAGTGAATAACTCGTTTATGCAAAAAGGCGTCGACTTGCTCGTCGATGGCCATGATGCGGATGTGGTCCGTGCCACCTTGAAGAAAGATATCAGCTTGACGGAAGAGCGGCATGATCACGGTATTGGTTTTTATAACGCGTTAGCGGATGTCGCCCCAGCAATGGGGATGATCGGGACCTTGATTGGTCTGGTTGCCATGCTTTCTAACATGGATGATCCTAAGGCCATCGGCCCGGCAATGGCAGTGGCTTTGCTGACGACTATGTACGGGGCGATGCTGGCAAATATGGTGGCGACCCCGATTGCCAACAAGCTCGCACTACGCAAAGAACAAGAGAAGTTAAACCGTCGTCTTATTATGGACGGCTTACTCGCGATTCAAGATGGTCAAAACCCACGTGTGATTGATGGCTTTTTGAAAAATTACCTCAATGAAGGCAAGCGTGCAGTGGATGTCGATAATTAAAGCGTCTGCGTTGAACATCAAAAATAGCGAGATTTAAGGAGTCCTCATGGCACAACAGCAAGAAGAAGAAGAGGAATGCAAATGCCCGCCTCCCGGCTTACCGCCTTGGATGGGGACGTTTGCAGACTTGATGTCACTGCTCATGTGCTTTTTCGTCCTTCTGTTGTCCTTTTCAGAAATGGACGTGCTCAAATTTAAGCAAATCGCTGGCTCGATGAAATTTGCGTTTGGGGTACAAAACGTCCTTGAGGTGAAAGATATTCCTAAAGGGRCCAGTGTGATTGCACAAGAGTTTCGCCCTGGCCGCCCAGAGCCGACGCCCATTGAAGTGATCATGCAGCAAACCATTGACATGACGCAGCGCACTTTGGACTTTCAAGAGGGGCAAGATGATCGCTCTGGCGGATCTCAGCGGACAACCTCTGACAAAGAAGGTGGATCGAGTGCTCAGGTTGCATCACAGCTTGAACAACAACGGATGCAAGAGCAACTTGAGCAGTTACAAAAAGCCTTGATGCAGGCGTTGCAGCGCGAGATAGAAGAAGGCGCTATCGAGGTTGAAAATCTAGGTCAGCAGCTGGTTATCCGCGTTCAAGAAAAAGGGGCGTTTCCTCCCAATTCTGCGTTTTTGCAGCCTAAGTTCCGCCCCATGGTGCGCCAAATTGCGGAGCTGGTAAAAGATGTTCCTGGAGAAATTAAAGTGTCAGGCCATACCGACAGCACACCGCTGGAGTCTGAGCTATATCGATCTAACTGGGACATCTCCGCACAGCGTGCGGTCTCAGTGGCACAGGAAATGGAAAAAGTGCCCGGCTTTAACCATTTGCGGATGAAGGTAGAAGGCTTGGCCGACACCCAGCCACGAGCTCCGAATAGCTCTCCCGACAATCGGGCCGCCAACCGGCGTGTAGAAATCGCTGTGATGCAAGGGAAACCGAGCTTTTCAGACGAGATCTCTGCTGATGATGTGGATGATCCCATCCCTTAACATCCTCTGCGACGGTCACGACTTATCGATTCCGATGCGTGAGCGTCGCCTTATTGCCGTTTAATAGACACAAAAATAGCCGGTTTCAGCGGCGCCTTGGTTATTGTATAATCCGCGGCTTTATTTCCAGCTGTATCGAACCGGTTATGAAGTTTATTGTTAAAATTCACCCTGAGGTGATCGTCAAAAGCGAGTCAGTCAGAAAGCGTTTTACTAAAATCCTCGAATGCAATATTCGTAATATTCTAAAGCGTCGGACTGGTAATACGGCGGTATATAACCGTCGGGATCACATTGAGGTGACATTAAAACAACCGGACGAGCGTCAGCTGGTGCTGGATGTGCTAACTAACACGCCTGGCGTCCAAACTGTGCTTGAGGTAGAGCAGACACTGTTTAACGATTTGCATCATATTTATACACTCACTTTAGAGGGGGTGCGTGATCAAATTGAAGGAAAAACGTTTTGTGTCCGAGCCAAACGCCGCGGCAAGCATGACTTTAGTTCTATTGAGCTTGAACGCTATGTGGGCGGTGGGTTAAACCAAGCTGTTCCGTCGGCAAGCGTACAGCTGAAAAAGCCTGACGTAACCGTGATGATGGAAGTTGACCACGATAAGCTGAACTTGGTGAAGCATCGTCATACCGGCTTAGGCGGCTTCCCGCTGGGTACGCAAGAAGACGTACTGAGCTTGATATCGGGCGGCTTCGACTCAGGGGTGTCGAGTTACCTGCATATAAAACGTGGTAGTAAGGTTCACTATTGCTTTTTTAATCTTGGCGGCAGATCTCATGAAACGGGTGTGCAGCAGGTTTCTCACTATCTTTGGAATAAATTTGGTTCCTCGGCCAAAGTGAAGTTTATTTCGATTGATTTCGAGCCGGTGGTTAATAGCATTCTCGAAAACGTTGATAACGGTCAGATGGGCGTGGTGTTGAAACGCATGTTTGTGCGTGCGGCGAGCATGGTTGCAGAGCGCTTCGGTATTCAGGCCTTGGTAACCGGCGAGGCTTTGGGTCAAGTATCTAGTCAGACACTCACTAACTTGCGCATGATTGATAACGTCACTGATAGCCTGATTTTGCGCCCGCTGATCAACTGGGACAAAGAAGATATTATTGATACAGCACGCAAAATTGGCACCGAAGATTTTGCCAAAACCATGCCTGAGTACTGTGGGGTGATTTCGAAAAAGCCCACGGTCAAAGCGGAAAAAGCCAAGTTGGAACATGAGGAATCAAAGTTTGACTTTAGCTTGTTAGAACAAGCGGTTGATCAGGCGACGATCATGGATATCCGTGCCATTGAAGCGCTAAGCAAAGAGAAAGCGCCAGAAGCGGAATGGGTCAACGAGGTTGATAAAGATTCCGTCGTTTTAGATATTCGCAGCCGCGAAGAGCAAGAAGACAAACCACTTAAGGTTGAAGGTGCGAACGTCGCTCATATTCCCTTCTTTAAGTTGGCGACGCAGTTCGGTGATCTTGACCAAAGTAAAACCTATTTGCTCTATTGTGAACGTGGCGTAATGAGTCGACTGCAAGCCCTGTACCTCAAAGATATGGGCTTTGAGAATGTGAAAGTCTATCGGGTTTAATCATTGTGAACGTAAAAAACAGGCAGCCCAATCGGCTGCCTGTTTGCGATTAGGCGCTGAGCCGATTTATCCTTCGCTGAATTTTTTCTCATAATGCAATTGAGGCAACGGCATCATAGGCTCAGCGACCTGCCAGGCCAGCTTTTTGCCGCCAAGTACATGCACGATTTCAATCGCGAACTCCATCGCTGAGCCGGGTCCCTGACTAGTAATTAAACGGTGATCATAATCGGTCATCACTCGGCGCCGACTGAGCCATTGTTCGGGGATCTGCTCACTGACACTCGGATGGCAGCTCATATGAGATCGAGGGAACAGCTGGTGGCGTTGCAGAACTAAAGCCGGCGCCGCACAAATCGCCGCGACCCAAGCCTGATCGCTTTGCTGCTGCTTAATGATCTCTGTTACCAGCGTGCTGTCACCTAAACATTGTGCGCCGTCGATGCCACCCGGTAAAACCACGCAATCAAATGGTTGATCGGCCACCGCAGCGAGTGTGGTGTCACAGACGATCACCACCCCACGAGAGCCGGTGAGGGTGAGCGTTCCATCAGGTGCCGCACTGGCGACAGTCACGTCAAACCCCGCTCGTCGCATCACGTCAATCACGGTGACTGCTTCTATTTCTTCGCTGCCGGGGGCCATACAAATGAGGAGACGTTGTTGACTCATGAGGATTCCTTATGCCGTTGACCTTGTTGTACCGCCTGATAGAGCTGGTGATGATGTGGGGCCGATATGTGGTGTTCGGCCGCGCGCTGCAACACATAACCGGTAATGTATTCGAGCTCTGTCGGACGTTGATAGAAGACATCACGATTCATGGATGAATAGTTGTTTGCGGTTGCTTTTACCACGGTATCAATCTGTTGGCGGATCTCTGTCACAGAGGTGTGGACGCCTTCAGCGCGCATCACATTGGCTAACTCTTGGCACAGTTCGCGAATGATAGGATCGTAGTCAACTTTGAGCAACTCACCATTTTGAATGCCATGCACCGCGGTCAGTGGGTTAATTACGCTGTTGATCGCCAGTTTATACCAAAGTGACTGAAAAATGTCGCGCTTCCACGTCGCGGTGGGAAGGGCATGATCAAACACCTCGGCAATAAAGGTGCAGGCATGGCCGGCTTGATTACCTGGCCCAATAGCGGTTGGTCCATGCCCGGTGTGCTGACAATCACCGGTACGGGTGCGACAGACACCATGAGATGTGGTAGCAAGCAGCAGAGGTTGAGCGTCAGGTAACTGTGTTGCCAGCCATTGATGCGGTCCCATTCCATTATGCATAAGTACAACCAGAGTCTCTGGGTGTAAATAGGATAGATAGGGAAGCAATGCGGCTTGGATATCATAGGCTTTGGTGCAGACTAACCAGAGATCGCTTTGTTGCATCAAAGCGGTTTGGTTGGCGGGCAAGGTGAACGATGTGCCGTCTAAAGAAAGGGTGCGTTCACTTGCGTGGTCTCGCGTGACCAGATTAACGCTATGTCCTGCTTGGGTTAGTTTCACCGCCCATAATGTGCCAATGGCGCCAGCACCAATTAGGGTAATCCTCATCACATCGCCTGCTTGGTTAAAACCTCAGTGTATCATAACCATAGAGGATGAAAGGCAAAGCAGGAAAGCAGCGCGCCGACGAGGGCCGGCGCGCTAGTCAGTTAGAACTTGTAGGTGGCGTTTAGGTAGTGAGAGATGCCTGAGGTATCAGCGGTACCACCATCTTCAATCAAGTAGACATCGTTATAGGCTTTTAGACCATAACCGAGAGCGTAGTTGTCTGAATGCCAGTATAGGCCGTTAAACATCGCACCGCCGTGGGTCGCTTGGTCATTACCTTTAAAGGTGTCATCGGCACCAAATTGATAATCGATATAACCTTGGTAAGACAGGAAGCTACCATTATCAAAGAAGTGGAAAGGTTTAAACCAGTTGGTGGAGAATTGGTAACCATTCCAATCTTTTTTGTTGATGTCATACAAACCGTAAAGGTTCATGCCCACTTTACCAAACCAAGGCAGTTCAACATCGGCACCGATACCCCAAAACGAGTTGTTAGTGTCACTATCGCCGCCGCCCCAGTTAAACAGGGTCGAGAAGTAGACTTCTTGTACGGGGCCAAATGACAAGTCTTGTCCGGTGATGCCGTCAATTGAGAAGCGGGGTGCTAACTTCATAAAGGACTTGGGTTTGTCTTTCTTATTGTTGTTATTGCTGTCGCTTTCTGCCAAGTCAAAAATATCGACGTAACCATAAAGATCGACCACGCCTTTACGGCCGCCGAATTCCATTTCTAGGTAGTTATGGTCCTTGTCAGTATCGGTACCGAACTGTGGCTTCTCATTAATGGCATACATAGCATTAAACTGAAGCCATTTGTGATCATTTTTGTAAATGTCATCGGAGTAATCGGCGGCGTTGGCAACAGATACGCTGCTTGCGGCGATAACGGCGAGTGCGAGTAGGGATTTTTTCATAGTGACTGCCTCTGCTGGGTGTTAATTACGCGGTGTGCGTTCATTAAGAGCAGTATATGGGGAAAGTTCACTATAAAGAATGTAATAAACATAGGCACACAAATGGATTGTGACCAGTGACAAGTTGTAACGGTTTACATGGCCGTTTTATGTGATCTTTGTTAATAATTAGACGACAGTGGAGAGCAAAACTTTGCACTCCACTGTGATACGTGGGGTCAGTTGCGACGTGAATCTGGGCAGTGTTCAGGTGCTTGATCGTTTTGTGACGAGGATTGGCGAAATTGCCTGCCAATATAGATCAGCATGACTAGCCCAGGAATCACCATCAGAGCGGTTATTACGAAAAATGTTGACCAGCTATCCAACCAGTCCACCATCATGCCACTAAAGGAGGCGACCGTGGTGCGGCCTAGATTCCCCAACGACGCTAAGAGGGCGTATTGAGTGGCTGAAAACGCACGACCCGTTAAGAAGGTTAAGAATGACACGAACGCAATGGTTGCAAACGCTGACGTAAAGTTATCGACTAAGATTGCGCCCAGCAGCAGGTGCTCGTTGGGCCCAACCATCGCCAGCCAGGCAAACATCAGGTTGCTGGACGCCATGGCCACGCCACCAATAAACAGCCCTTTAATCACACCGAAACGCAAATTGATATAACTACCAATCAGGGTGTAGACCACGGTGAGGCCCCAACCGACAAGTTTGGAGTAGTAACCAATTTGTTCATTGGTAAAGCCGACATCTTTATAAAACACGATCGACATCCGTCCGAGGAAGGCTTCACCCAGTTTGAATAAAAATACAAACAGCAACAGGGTTAATGCTACTTTCACCCCATTGCGACGGAAAAACTCGGCAAAGGGCTCGACCACGGTGACCGCCAGCCACGCACGCAAGCCACTGTATCCTTGCGCCAAATAGTGGCGAGTGGCGGCATCTTGGCGCTGTTCGCGGTCACTTTCTGGTTCTTTCACATACAGCGTCGCCAATGCCATTAAGCCGATAAAGCCTGCCATGATCACATAAACATGATTCCAACCGATGGCATCGGCGTTAACAAAGCCAACATAACCTGGCACCGAATAGCCGGTCCACCAACCAATCACAGACATCGCTGATGCCAGCGGAAACTTATCAGTCTCATGTTCAGCAAAGTTATCAATCCGAAAGGCGTCAATGGCAATATCCTGGGTGGAAGAGGCCAATGCAATCGCAAAGATGAGTGAGGATAACACCACAGTAGTAACCCAAGGATCGACCGCTTTAAGCCCTTGTAAATCAAGTTGTGACAACGCCAAGGTGGCAATCAACATAATAGCTTGAGTCGAAAAAATCCAACTGCGGCGCTGACCCAAGCGCTGAGATAGAAAAGGGATCTTAATGCGGTCGAGTAATGGCGCCCATAAAAAGTTGACTGCATACAGGACGAAAACCGAACCAAATAGACCAATCGCGGTGCGTGATAGGCCCTCGTCAGCCAACCAACCATTTAAGTTGGAGCCAATCAACACCCAGGGAAAGCCACTACAGCAACCCATTAAGAAAACAAAAAGTAAACGACGATCGGCGTAGGGCGCCAATGTCGTTTTGAACTTGGATGACAGCATAGTGGTTAGCCTACTTGTCGCTATTGAGAGGACATCCGGTAGATATTGGTGATAACAATCGGCTGTTGCGGTACATCTTGCATGCGTTTGCTCGGGACGGTCACTGTGGGTTGCTTGGTCATCGTTTGGAGCGTATTAAAGCCCTCCACGACTCGACCAAAAACCGTATATCCCACTTTATTGGGCGTGGCGTCTAAAAAGCCATTATCACGGATGTTGATATAAAACTGCCGGGTGGCGGAGTCGGGCTCTTGCGTACGTGCCATGGCGATTGTCGCTCGCCGATTCTTCAAACCGTTAGATGATTCATTGTCTACCGGCTCGTAGCTTGGTCGGCGATTCAGGGCTTTATCAAACCCGCCGCCTTGCACGACAAATCGTGGGATCACGCGATGAAACTGCGTCCCGACATAACTGCCATCGTCAACATAACGCAAAAAGTTGGCCACGGTTTTCGGCGCTTTTTGCGGGTTTAGTTTTACCGCAAAATCACCCAAGGTGGTTTCGACTTTAACCATGACACTGGCTTGCACTGGCGTGATAACCAGCACAAGAATCCAGAGAAGCGAACGACATACCATGCTTAAAAGTGTGCTTTCATATGATCAAGGAGTTGCTCGTCGTCGGCAATATCTTGTAACACCGCTTCAAGCAAGTTATTCAGCGCCAGTTCGATATCATCAGGTGATGCACTGCTTACACCACTTTGCGTCGATTTCCCGGTATAACGCTTAACAAAGCGACCCTCAGGGGATTCAGCAACGAGCTGTAATTGAACCGATGCTTCCATGTCATGTTTAAACACGGTGTGTTTGACTCGGACTAAGGCATCAAGAATGTCGAGGCGCAACACTCCCGGGCCATTGGCAACCACTCGAAACCCTTGTGATGACAGTTGACGAGACAGCGTGTCTTCTAATACCACACGCAAATTCTGGCTGGCGTGCAGCGGTTTGACATTGGAGCGACCGCTATCGATAACCGCAACGAATTGTGCGGTACGTAAGTCTTTACTCTTCACCACGACCGGAAGATTGTTGACTTGCTGCTGATTGGATGACGCCGGAGAGGGTGCGATAGTCAGCTGTGGCTCACGGGGTGTCGAACAGCCAGCAAGGACTAATACAGCGATAGCAATAATCAGTTTTTTCATGGGGTTCGGCTTCCTTTTCTTAATATTAGGCATTGACTGCCTTGAGAATAACGAATTTTTTATTCGACGCAACGACAGTGACATGACCAAAAAGACGTTTAAGCTTAGTATGATAGCCGAGATGACGATTGCCAATGACTAAAAGCTCGCCATTCGTGGTCAGAACACGTTTTGCGTCACAAAACATTTGCCAAGCAATATGATCGGTAATGGTTTGCTGCTGGTGGAAGGGGGGGTTACAGAGCACAAGATCGATATCTGAATGCTCAAAACCGGTGAGGCAATCTCTGGCCTCACAGAGAAAACGGCGTGAGTCGATATCATGGCGATTCAGATTGTGTTTTGCGCTGGCGACGGCCATATGGCTTTCATCGACCGCATAAATGAACGCCGCTGGATTATTTCGTGCCGCTTGTAATGCCAATACGCCGTTACCGCAGCCTAAATCGACAATGCGTTTTAAATGTGCCTGACTCGGAATGTGCGGCAGCATTAAATACGCGGCAATATCGAGTTTCTTGGCCGAGAAAACATTGGGCCAGTTAGCCAGTCGCATCGAGAATTCTGGTACGTCGACATCGTTGACCGGATCGGGCTGCGGTACCGGTTGCTTGGTCGGTGTGGTAAAAATCAAACGCGCTTTTTTCTTCGCCAGCGAGGTGGTTGTTGCCCCCAGCCAATGCTCAAACTGATTAAGGGTCGAGGTATGGATCTCTTTCGCTTTAGCACTCGCTAGCACAAGCGTATGCGCATCAGTGACACTGGCGAGTTGCTGAAGTTGCCAAGTGAGCATTTTACTGCTTTTCGGTACGCGTAACATCACCGCATCGATATCCGCCGGTAAGGTATCTAAGCTGGTAAGCTGAGCGATACCCGCGAGATCATTGTGTGCCAGATTCTCAATCGTCGCTTGCTGCGAAATAACCGAATCGCTGACTTGAAAAACATCAAATCCTTGCTGGCTGGCCCAGCAACTGAGTGCGCCAAATTGATCATTAATGATCAATATTCGCGCATTTTTACGTACTGACCATGTGCTAGCGTGCGCAATCATATATTCATCGGCGGCATCGAAGGCTTGTAGCGTCTCATTTTTTCGCTGCGGGTAACGGTGTAGCGTCAAGGCTGATTCGCTACCTGGAATCGGAAGTAGTGTTTTCATTGGCGCGTTTGCATCGGGGGTTACGGACTGCGTATATTGTCGCACTCAAGCGATAACTGCAATGTAAACGAGGGCAAACTGCCTGTCGTTGCTTGATCCATCACTCGATTCGCAATTTTATCAATAACGGCTAAAGTCTGGGCAGGTCGCCCGGAGATTTTGGGGACGTCATGAAAATTGAAACAGAAATAACAGAAAAACTGACGCGGGCTTTCACGCCGGCCCACCTTGAGGTACACAACGAAAGTTATATGCACAATGTGCCTGAAGGCGCGGAAAGTCATTTTAAGGTGGTGGTTGTCTCGGAGCTATTCAGCGACCAGCGGCTTATTCAGCGCCATAGAGCGGTGAATAGCACACTCGCGGATGAATTGGCGGGTGAGGTTCACGCGCTTGCGATTCACACCTATTCACCGCAAGAATGGCAAGAGCAGACCCAAGCGCCTGACTCTCCGGCATGTCGGGGTGGTGACGTGAATGCGTCTTAGACGAGTGAGAGTGGGCATGATTTTATCTTTTACCTCATGGCAACAATTTCTTACATAAAGGCCTGGTGTCTGCTTGGTATTGATTACGGCCAGACAAGTGTTAATCCGTGACTGTCTCGGTCAACAGCTGTCTGCAACGCGTAAAAAAACAACAGTAAAACTGTGAAGTTACAACGCGCATTGTTTGTACAGGTATGGATAATTGCCACGCCCTAGTGACAATATCCATAGAATCAGTGCTGGGGTTAGTGATAGAATATCGTGCTTAAAGACTAACCTAGGTTGCCTTTGTGTGATGAAATGGTTAGCAGGATGTTGCGACGGTGTGCCTTTAGGCCGCCATTCAGTCGAAAGTCGTGTCTTTAACTGCGCAATAACAGAATTCTTTTTCCCGTTAATGTAGTGCAAGTGCGTATGATTACAATAAAAAAGGGTTTGGATATCCCCATCGCAGGGACTCCTACTCAGGTGATAAGTGATGGTCCAGCCATCAAGAAAGTCGCCTTGCTTGGCGAAGAGTACGTTGGAATGCGCCCCACTATGCATGCGCGAGTGGGTGATGTAGTGAAGAAAGGCCAAGTGGTTTTCGAAGATAAGAAAAACCCTGGCGTCAAATTTACTGCGCCCGCAGCTGGTAAAGTGGTTGAAGTCAATCGCGGTGCCAAGCGTGTTCTTCAGTCTGTCGTCATTGAAGTCGATGGAAATGAGCAAGTTACCTTCAATAAGTACGAAGCGTCGCAATTAGCCTCGCTAGACCGTCAAGCCGTTGTTGATCAACTGGTTGAGTCTGGGATGTGGACCGCGCTCCGCACCCGACCGTTCAGCCGTTCTCCAGCGATTGATGCTGAACCCGAAGCTATTTTTGTTAACGCAATGGACACCAATCCGCTCGCCGCGGATCCTAAAGTGATCATTGATGAACAAAAAGAGGCCTTCGTGGCTGGTTTAGACGTCGTATCGCGCCTCACGGACAAATCTGTCTTTGTGTGCAAAGCAGACGTTGAGCTTCCAACCAGCAAGCAATCTAATGTCGAACAACACGTTTTTGCTGGTCCTCACCCAGCAGGACTGGTTGGTACCCATATCCATTACTTGCGTTCTGTTGATATGGAAAAGCAGGTGTGGCATCTCAACTATCAAGATGTGATTGCGTTTGGGCATCTATTCCTAGCCGGTGAAATCCATACGGACCGTGTTGTGTCTATTGCGGGTCCTATGGTCAGTCAGCCACGCCTCATTCGTACCCAGCTTGGCGCTAATCTCGATGAGCTGGTAGATGGCGAGCTAATGGCTGGCGAAAGCCGTGTGATTTCTGGCTCTGTGCTATCTGGTACCAAAGCTACTGGCCCACATGCCTATCTAGGTCGTTTCCATATGCAGGTCTCGGTACTTCGCGAAGGTAACGAGAAAGAACTGTTTGGTTGGCTAGCACCCGGTAAAAATCGCTTCTCAGTGACGCGCGCTTATCTTGGCCATTTGTTTAAAGGTCAGCTTTTCAATTTAACCACCTCCACCAATGGCAGTGATCGTTCCATGGTGCCGATCGGTAATTATGAGCGAGTGATGCCGCTAGATATCGAGCCAACCATGTTGCTGCGTGATATCTGTGCCGGCGATACAGATAGCATGCAACAGCTAGGCGCGCTGGAGTTAGATCCTGAAGATTTGGCCCTTTGTACCTTTGTCTGCCCAGGCAAGTACGAATTTGGTCCAATGCTCCGCGAGAGCCTGGAAAAAATTGAGAAGGAAGGGTAACAGATGAGCCTGAAAAACTTTTTAGAGCAAATCGAGCCACACTTTGAGCCAGGCGGTAAACACGAAAAGTGGTTTGCCTTGTATGAAGCGGTTGCGACCATTTTATACACGCCAGGTATGGTGACCAAAGCCGGCGCGCATGTGCGTGACAGTATCGATTTGAAACGCATCATGATCATGGTTTGGCTTGCGGTGTTCCCAGCGATGTTCTGGGGGATGTACAACACAGGTAACCAAGCGATTATGGGCTTGATGGACTTGTATTCAGGCGATCAGCTTGCGCAGGTCATTAGTGGAAACTGGCATTATTGGTTAACCGAGTCCATCGCTGGGCCGCTAGCGGCTGCAAGCTGGGGGACCAAAACCATTCTCGGTGCCACCTACTTCCTGCCTATTTATGCCACCGTCTTTATTGTAGGTGGTTTCTGGGAAGTACTTTTCTGCATCGTGCGTAAACACGAAGTAAACGAAGGTTTCTTTGTTACATCCATTTTGTTTGCCCTCATCGTGCCGCCGACATTGCCATTATGGCAAGCCGCGCTCGGTATCACCTTTGGTGTGGTCGTTGCAAAAGAGATCTTTGGCGGAACGGGACGTAACTTCTTGAACCCAGCATTGGCCGGTCGTGCGTTCTTGTTCTTTGCCTATCCAGCACAGATCTCGGGTGATTTGGTATGGACCGCAGCTGATGGTTACTCAGGTGCAACCGCGCTAAGCCAATGGTACACCGGTGGCCAATCAGCACTGATGCACAATGTTAGTGGTCAAACCATGACTTGGATGGACGCCTTTATTGGTAATATCCCAGGTTCAATTGGTGAAGTCTCCACCATTGCCATCTTAATTGGCGGTGCAGCCTTGGTATACATGCGGATCGCGTCATGGCGCATCATCTTGGGTACCTTTTTGGGCATGGCCGTTGCGGCGACCTTGTTTAATCTGATTGGTTCAGATACCAACCCGATGTTCAGCATGCCGTTCTACTGGCACTTGGTGCTGGGTGGTTTTGCATTCGGTATGATGTTCATGGCAACAGACCCGGTATCTGCTGCGTTTACCAATAAAGCGAAATGGTGGTATGGCGCATTGATCGGTGCCATGGCAGTGATCATTCGTGTGGTAAACCCAGCATATCCAGAAGGTATGATGCTGGCGATCTTGTTCGCTAACCTGTTTGCACCTCTCTTTGATAACTTGGTGATTCAGGGCAACATCAAACGGAGACTGGCTCGTAATGGCAAGTAGTAACGATAGTATTAAAAAGACGCTGATCGTTGTTATCGCGTTGAGCTTGGTGTGCTCAATCGTGGTGTCTGGTGCAGCGGTGGCGTTACGTCCTTTGCAACAAATGAACGCAAAATTAGACGTACAAAAGAACATCCTTTCGGTCGCAGGTGTCGATGTGGCGGGTGGTAAGAGCGCGATTAACGATGCTTACAACAAGTATATTGAAACGCGCTTAGTCAGCCTTGAAAAGGGCGACTATGTCAGCCCGGATGCTGTCAATGTTGCTGATGCAGCTGATTATGATCAGCGCGCAGCCGCGAAAGATCCTAGCCTCTCGAAAAAGCTAAGTAGCGAAGAGAATGTAGCAGACATTGGCCGTCGTGCTGATGTCGCTAAAGTCTACGTCGTGAAAAATGATTCGGGTGATATACAGCGCCTCATTCTCCCCGTAAAAGGCTCAGGCCTATGGAGTATGATGTACGCGTTTGTCGCGGTTGAGCCGGATGGTAACACGGTTGCTGATATCGTTTACTATGAGCAAGGTGAAACCCCTGGCTTAGGTGGCGAGGTCGAAAACCCGAAATGGCGCGCGAAGTGGGATGGTAAAAAACTGTTCAACGAGCAAGGCGAGCCAGCCATTCGAATCGTCAAAGGCGGCGCACCTGAAGGAAGCGAGCACGGCATTGATGCGCTTTCTGGTGCAACGCTGACCAGTAACGGTGTTCAGAATCAATTTAATTTCTGGCTAGGTGAGCAGGGTTTTGGCCCGTTCTTAGCAAAAGTTCGTGAGGGAGGCCTGACCAATGGCTGAAGCGAAAGAACTGAAGAAAAATCTGCTATCGCCGGTGCTAGACAACAACCCGATTGCCTTACAGGTTCTCGGGGTGTGTTCGGCACTAGCGGTGACTACGCAGATGCAGACAGCCTTTGTCATGACACTGGCGGTGATGTTCGTCACCGCAATGTCTAACTTTTTCGTGTCGCTGATTCGTAACCACATTCCTAATAGTGTACGTATCATCGTTCAAATGGCGATCATCGCTTCATTAGTTATTGTGGTTGACGAAACGCTGAAAGCGTTTGTTTATGACATCTCTAAGCAGCTTTCGGTCTTCGTGGGGCTGATCATCACTAACTGTATCGTGATGGGACGCGCAGAAGCCTATGCAATGAAGTCATCGCCATTACCGTCATTCATGGATGGTATTGGTAACGCGTTGGGTTATGGTTTTGTTCTGATGACAGTGGCTTTCTTCCGCGAGCTTCTTGGCTCTGGCTCTGTCTTTGGCGTATCAATCCTGCCGGTTGTCAGCGAAGGTGGTTGGTATCAGCCTAACGGCATGATGCTGTTAGCCCCCTCTGCATTCTTCCTCATCGGCTTTTTGATTTGGATTGTGCGTACCTTCAAACCAGAACAAGTTGAAGCGAAGGAGTAACAGCACATGGAACACTATCTAAGCCTGCTGGTGCGCTCAATCTTTATTGAGAACATGGCGTTGGCATTCTTCCTCGGCATGTGTACTTTCTTGGCGGTGTCTAAGAAAGTGAAAACGGCGTTCGGCCTCGGTGTCGCTGTTGTGGTGGTACTGACTATTTCGGTACCGGTTAACAACCTGGTTTACAACCTTATCCTACGTGAAGATGCGTTGGTTAAAGGGGTGGATCTGAGCTTTCTGAACTTTGTGACCTTTATCGGTGTTATTGCTGCTTTGGTACAAATCTTGGAAATGGTATTGGATCGGTTCTTCCCACCGCTCTACAACGCACTCGGTATTTTCCTACCGTTGATTACAGTGAACTGTGCCATCTTTGGTGGCGTATCATTTATGGTACAACGTGATTACAACTTCGCCGAGTCGGTCGTTTATGGCTTTGGTTCGGGTGTAGGCTGGATGTTAGCCATCGTCGCGCTGGCGGGGATCCGCGAGAAAATGAAGTATTCAGATGTGCCACCTGCACTACGAGGATTAGGGATTACCTTCATCTCTGTAGGTCTGATGGCATTGGGCTTTATGTCTTTCTCTGGTGTGCAACTGTAAGCCGGGTAAACTGCGAGGAAAGGAATAGTCAATGGACATTATTCTTGGTGTAGTGATGTTTACTCTGATTGTACTGGCGTTGGTGATGGTGATTTTATTCGCCAAATCGAAGCTGGTACCAACCGGAGACATTACAATCGATATTAATGACGATCCTGAAAAAGCGATCGTTACTCAGCCAGGCGGAAAACTGCTTGGCGCACTGGCTGGTGCTGGTGTATTTGTGTCTTCTGCCTGTGGTGGCGGTGGTTCATGCGGTCAATGTCGTGTGAAGATCAAAGAAGGCGGTGGTGACATTCTACCGACCGAGCTTGACCACATTACCAAAGGTGAAGCGCGTGAAGGTGAGCGTCTATCGTGTCAAGTTGCTATTAAGCAAGATATGAAGATTGAGCTGCCAGAAGAGATCTTTGGCGTCAAGAAGTGGGATTGTGAAGTTATTTCTAACGATAACCAAGCCACGTTTATCAAAGAGCTTAAATTACGTATTCCAGATGGTGAATCGGTACCTTTCCGTGCCGGTGGTTATATTCAAATTGAGGCGCCACCACACCATATTAAGTACTCGGATTTTGATATTCCTGAGGAATACCGTGAAGACTGGGAGAAGTTCAACCTTTTCCGTTACGAGTCTAAGGTAGATGAAGACATTATTCGTGCGTACTCCATGGCTAACTACCCTGAAGAAGAGGGTATTATCATGCTTAACGTACGTGTGGCGACGCCACCACCGCGTAACCCAGACGTGCCACCGGGCCAGATGTCCTCTTACATTTGGTCATTAAAGCCGGGTGACAAGTGCACTATCTCGGGTCCATTTGGGGAGTTTTTCGCCAAAGACACCGACGCAGAGATGGTATTTATCGGCGGTGGTGCAGGTATGGCGCCAATGCGCTCACATATCTTTGACCAGCTCAAACGTCTTAACACGGATCGTAAGATTACGTTCTGGTATGGCGCGCGGTCTAAACGTGAAATGTTCTACGTTGAAGATTTCGATATGCTCCAAGAGCAAAATGAGAACTTCAACTGGTATTGCGCACTGTCCGACCCGCTACCAGAAGATAACTGGGAGGGTGATACTGGCTTTATCCATAATGTGCTTTATGAAAACTATCTGAAAGATCATGAGGCACCGGAAGACTGCGAGTATTACATGTGTGGACCACCAATGATGAACGCTGCCGTGATTGGCTTGCTTAAAGATCTTGGTGTAGAAGACGAAAACATCATGTTGGATGATTTCGGCGGATAGGCACTGATTGTTCGTCTGACCTTGTAATGGCTGGCCCAAGGGCCAGCCATTTTACGTATAAACCTGATGTCGAAGGACACCACTATGAAGAAGTTTTGGTTACGCTGTGCAACAGTCGTTGCCGTGGTTGCAGGTCTTGTCGGTTGTGAGCGCGCCCCTGAGCTTGTGCATCTTACGGGCGAGACGATGGGGACCTATTATTCGATCAAATATATCGCGACGGACGCTACTCCCTCGCAGGATGTCGCTCAAGCGGCTATCGATCAGCGTTTAGAAACAGTCAACGATCAGATGTCGACTTACCGAACAGACTCCGAATTGAGTCAATTCAATCAGCACCAAGCGAACTCACCTGTTTCTGTCTCTCCAGCGACAATCACCGTGATTAACGAGGCGATTCGGCTGAATCAATTTACCCAAGGCGCGCTTGATGTCACAGTGGGACCACTGGTTAACCTTTGGAGTTTTGGGCCAGAAAAGCGGCCGGAGACTATTCCCAGTGATGAAGAGATAGCGTCACGGATGGCGATGACGGGCTTAGAACACCTTAGTGTAGATGGGCGTCGACTCACAAAAACCAACCCTGACTTGTATGTTGACTTATCAACCATTGCGAAAGGGTACGGGGTGGATGTTGTGGCAAACTACCTTGGCGATTTAGGACTCGATAACTATTTGGTTGAGATTGGTGGTGAGTTACAATTAAAAGGCGTGAACCAAGATCAAGTGCCTTGGCGTATCGCGATTGAGAAACCGAGTGCGGGAGCGCAGTCAGTACAAGAGATCGTCGAGCCAGGTGATATGGCGGTTGCCACATCTGGCGACTATCGCAACTACTTTGAAAGTGATGGTATGCGTTATTCGCACATTATTGATCCTGCGACAGGACGTCCGATCAATCATCACTTGGTCTCAGTAACCGTACTTGATCCGTCTTGTATGACGGCTGATGGCTTAGCCACAGGCTTTATGGTACTCGGGCCAGATAAAGCGATGGAATTAGCCAACAAAGCGAATATTCCTGTATTTATGGTAGTAAAAACAGACGATGGGTTTGAAGAAATCGCGTCAGAGGCGTTTAAACCTTATTTGCAGCGTTAGTGTCTTTATGGACAGCGTCAGTGCCGTTGAGGCAGCACGATTAAAGCACGCGTAATGCGTGTTACTCGCTCAGCGCATCACATGGCGCTGAGCATCACGACCAATAATAGGTGAGCAATTATGTCAGTCTTTCTTATCACCTTCGCAGTCTTTCTCCTTGTCATTGCGGGTATGGCGATCGGTTATATCGTTCAGCAAAAAACCATCAGCGGCAGCTGTGGTGGCTTGGGGGCGATCGGTATTGAAAAAGAGTGTGACTGCCCAGAGCCGTGCGATGCACGAAAAAAACGCGAAGCGCGGGCGGAGAAAACGCGTGAGTGGAAAAAAAATCAAATCATCTAACGTGTTTTGCCAACGCGTCATTTTATAAAGCGCGTGGCTAACCCGTCTGAACTCTGATGAAAAGGCCGGAGCATGAGCAGAAAAATCATTCATATTGATATGGATTGTTTTTATGCCGCAGTAGAAATGCGCGATAATCCGGCCTTACAGTCTATTCCTTTAGCCATTGGTGGCTCTGCCGATGGACGTGGTGTCATTGCCACCTGTAATTATCCCGCGCGGCGGTTTGGCATACGTTCTGCGATGGCCACCGCTCAAGCATTAAAGCTGTGTCCCGGCTTGACAGTGATGCGTGGCGACATGGCGAAATATCGTCGCATCTCTCAACAGTTGCATGCTATTTTTCATCGCTATACCGATACCATAGAACCGCTTTCCCTTGATGAAGCCTACCTCGATGTCTCTGAGACTCAATGTTATCAAAATTCTGCAACCTTAATAGCCGAAGCAATTCGGCGAGACATTCGCCATGAGTTAGGATTAACGGCCTCGGCGGGCGTGGCGCCGATTAAATTTATCGCCAAAGTAGCGTCGGATAAAAACAAACCCGATGGTATTTGCGTGGTGTCACCCGACCAAGTTGAACACTTTGTTCGCGATCTCCCTTTACAGTCTATTCCTGGTGTGGGACGGGTCACCTTGACCAAGTTGCATGAATGGAATCTGTTTACCTGCCATGATATTCAAACCGCGGATCCATCAATGCTTGTCCAGCGCTTTGGTAAATTTGGTTCCGTGCTTTGGCAGCGTGCTCATGGCATTGACCGACGTGAGGTGCAAGTTGAGCGTATACGGAAATCCGTCGGAGTCGAAAAAACCTTGTCTGAGGATCTAAACTTGCTTGATGCCTGTTTGCCGTGGATTGATCGTTTATACGATGAATTGCTGACGCGATTAGAAAAAGCCGATGCAGGGGGACGAATTTGCCGGCAAGGGATCAAAATGAAGTTTAATGATTTTCAAACCACCACGGTCGCACACCGATGTGAGTCCTTGGACCGCGCCTTGTTTGATACCTTGTTACACGAAGCCTTTTATCGAGGGGAAGGGCGAGGTATTCGCCTGATTGGTTTGTCGGTTGGGTTGGGAGACGATACCGCCCCCCAACTGAGTCTACTCGGCTAGGCCGTTTTAACTGGAATCGCTTTTAAAATCGCCTGCATTTGTTGCCAATAGTGCCCAACACTATCGATATTTACTTTCTCATCGGGAGAATGCGGAAACTTGATAGTCGGACCAAATGAAATCATATCCATGTTGGGATAGGGCTGTTTAAATAGGCCACACTCTAGCCCCGCATGAATGACCATGATGTCAGGTTTACGCTGATAGATTCCTTCATAGGTATCGCGGAAAATATGCATAATCTCTGAATCGGGATCCGGTTTCCAACCTGGGTAGGCGCCTGAAAACTCGACATTAACATTCGCTAAGCTTGCCAGTGATTGCAGCATGCTTTGCACGTTTTCACGGCCTGAGTCGATCAATGAACGGATCAGAAATAAGGCGGTAATTTTATCTTCCTCAGTATTAATCACGCCGAGGTTAAGTGATGTTTCGACCACGCCAGGGACATCATCACTCATTCTCACTACCCCGTTAGGCGCAGCATTTAAGGCCGCTAATAAACGTGATTGGACGGCGCGTGTGAGGGGATCAGTTGCATTGTCAGTGGATTCCATTACCAAGGTCACTTGCTCTTCCAAGCGGCCTAACTCGTCTTGTAGCAGCGTCGCGAACCGGTCAACAGCGCCAGCCAGTGCGTCTTTTTGCGATGCAGGCACGGCAATATCGGCAAACGCTTCACGAGGAATGGCATTGCGTAATGTACCACCACGTATCGCGAGTAGGCTCATGTCGACATCATCAAGATGATGGCTCAGGAAACGGGCTAATAATTTATTGGCATTCGCTCGGCCCGTGTGAATATCCACGCCCGAGTGGCCCCCTTTTAATCCTTTAATGCCAATCGTAAAGCGTGCTAGATCTCCTTCTATCGCTTGTCGCTCGAGTGGAAAATGCATACTGGCATCCACGCCACCCGCGCAGCCCATGTACACTTCCCCTTCTTGCTCTGAGTCGGTATTGAGCAGTATCTCACCTGTTAGCCAGCCTGCTTCAAGCCCAAACGCGCCATCCATACCTGCTTCTTCGTTGGTGGTGAGTAATACTTCAAGTGGACCGTGCTCGATATCATCGGCATCGAGAACAGCAAGGCAGGATGCCATCCCCATACCGTTATCCGCACCTAACGTGGTGCCATCGGCAGTGACCCACTCCCCATCCACATAGGGACGAATAGGATCGCGGGTAAAATCGTGATCGGTATTTTCATTCTTCTGAGGCACCATATCGAGGTGGGCTTGTAAGACTACGCCCTTGCGATTCTCCATGCCGGGAGTGGCTGGTTTACGAATGAATAGGTTACCGGCGTTATCTTGACGAACCGCTAAACCACGTCCCTTTGCCCAATCGATAATAAACTGGGCTAACTGTGACTCATGATAAGAAGGATGAGGGATAGCACAGATTTGGTCGAAAAACGCCCAAACAGGGCGCGGTGATAATTGGCTAATGTCAGACACGATAAACTCCATTATATTTTATGGTTGACCTTTTATGCAGCAGGTCTCACTGAAATGGAAAAACAAACCCAAGCATATCACTGTCGCTATCACGGCAACAGACATGGATAAAAACCCGCTATGCCAATCAAACTAGGCGTTATTATTGTAATTAAATTACATATATGAACTTTTTGTGACTCCTGTCACCTTAAAGCTTGTAAATAAATTACCTTTGGTATATTATCTAGACATTGGCAACATCGCTTGCCAGTTGTTCATGGAGTGAACCCGAGCATTCGCCTCCAAGGAACCGAGATAAATGTGAACAACATTGGTTTAAACTTGAGAGAGGTAAAAAATGGAAGGCATGGTATCGAGCTACTACTGGAATCAGCAGTCAGTCTACACCAAAGGTTTTACGTATCCGGCTTCGTTCGGCTACCGCAAGTAAGTTTTATGATTCCCCCGCTCTTACAGAGAGATTTCTGATCCAGAAAGCAAAAGCTTTTATTCTGGCGCCACACAATGTGTGGCGTTTTTTTTATAAGTTTTTTGTCTATAAATCGTACTTGTCTAGTTATATCGACTCGCTGCCACAGAATGTTCTCTTCCTCTACCTCCTCGTCACTACTAAATGATTTTAGCGCTGGAAATTTTAGCGATCGATCGGTAAGATTTGCGCCAATTTTAAATACGCAAACGTTTTCCTTTTGGTATCTAGCGATACATCACTTTTTAGTTTGGGACAAAACCGATGTTAGAGCGTTTATTTCAACTTAAAGCCCACGGCACCGATCTTCGTACTGAAGTCATCGCCGGGTTCACCACTTTTTTAACCATGGCGTATATCATTTTCGTCAATCCCTCTATTTTGGCTGAGGCAGGCATGGATAAAGGCGCTGTCTTTGTCGCGACCTGTCTAGCGGCAGCGGTTGGCTGTCTAGTGATGGGGATTGTGGCAAACTATCCAGTCGCACAGGCGCCGGGGATGGGACTGAATGCCTTTTTTACCTACACCGTGGTTTTACAAATGGGACACTCTTGGCAGGTTGCGTTAGCCGCCGTATTTATCTCCGGGTTATGTTTCATTTTGTTAAGTGTCTTGCGCGTGCGTGAATGGATCATTAATTCGATTCCAATGGCACTACGAACCGGTATATCAGCCGGTATCGGACTTTTTTTGGCGCTCATTGCGTTGCAAAACGCCGGGATTGTCGTTGACCACCCAGCAACATTGGTCGCGCTCGGTGATGTGACAGCCTTTGCTCCCGCCATGGCGGCACTTGGTTTCTTTCTGACCATCGGTTTAGTGCACCGAGGAATGAAAGGGGCGGTAATGATTGCCATTTTGGCGGTCACGATCATCGGTGTCATCGCCGGTGATGTGGCATACGGTGGTGTGATGTCCGCGCCGCCGAGTTTAGCGCCGACCTTTATGCAACTCGATTTTTCTGGCGCGTTTGAAGTGGGATTAGTGTCGATTGTGTTCGCATTTTTATTTGTCGATCTTTTTGATACTGCAGGAACCTTAGTGGGTGTGGCACAGCGCGCGGAACTTTTGGATAAAGATGGTAAACTACCGCGCTTAAATCGTGCATTACTGGCAGATAGTACCGCGACATCAGTCGGGGCGCTTTTAGGCACGTCAAACACAACGTCTTACATTGAGAGCGTATCAGGGGTTGCCGCTGGCGGTCGCACGGGATTGACCGCTGTGGTTGTTGGTATTCTGTTTTTACTGGCGCTCTTTTTTGCACCGTTAGCAGGTATGGTGCCTGCCTATGCGACTGCTGGCGCCTTATTTTATGTGGCCATCTTGATGATGTCAGGTTTGGTGAGCATTAATTGGCGTGATCTGACTGAGGCTGCGCCTGTTGTGGTGGTGTGTTTGCTGATGCCGCTGACTTATTCAATAGCAAGCGGTATTGGGCTTGGCTTTATTGCGTTTTGTGCCGTAAAAACCTTTGCGGGCAAAGGGCGAGAAGTTCCTGTCAGTATCTGGATTTTGGCGGGGTTGTTCTTACTCAAGTTTGTCTTCTTAGTGTAAAGCAACGTGCCCACATTGACATTAAAATAAGGCGAGAGACGCCACGAGGTTTTCACCATGAGCACTAAGTTTATTATTACCTGGGACAATATGCAGATGTACACCCGGCAATTGGCAGAAAAGTTGCTTCCCGCAGAGCAATGGCAAGGTATTATCGCCGTTACCCGCGGTGGTTTGGTCCCTGCTGCCATTCTTGCCCGTGAGCTGGGTATTCGCCATGTCGACACAGTCTGTATTTCCAGTTATGACCACGACCATCAACGCGATATGCGTGTCGTCAAGCAAGCGCCCGGTGATGGTGACGGTTTTATTGTGGTTGACGATCTCGTTGATACGGGTGGGACGGCTGAAATGGTGCGTCAACTCTACCCCAAAGCACGTTTTGTGACCGTGAGTGCGAAGCCAGCGGGCAAGTCTCTTGTTGATGACTACGTCGTTGATATTCCGCAAGATACTTGGATTGAGCAGCCTTGGGATATGGCGGTCAGCTATGTTGATCCGATTGCAAAATAAATGCCGTTGGCAACGCAAATAGCCTACCGGATTGAGCCAAAACGCCGCGTTTTCACGCGGCGTTTTTTATTCCTGTGATTAAGTGCGGAAAATCATGGTCTTGCTATGTGTATGGTTTAAACTAACATCACGTTACAAAAAAGCCTAGGAGTGGGTGTGTCCAAGAAAGAATCACAAAACCTATCGGTGACGCTTTTTGCTAAACACAAACATGCTACCGAAACATCAACACTATTTGGTGCGGTTCAACAAAGCCAGCAAGCCAATTACTCGGCATTTGATGGCGACAGCGAATCGAGTTGGTACCGTATGCGTCGTCGTGGTCAGTGGACTTGGCAAGGGGTCGATCCGGTCGAAATGGAAGCGATCTTTTCTCGTATTGCCTCTTCTGACAATACCCGTTCTGTTGATGCGTTATTGGATACGGTTGAAGGTTACCGAGCGGGTAATTGGAACTATGAATGGACCGCGGTAGGGATGCAACACCAAAAAAAAGCCAAAGTGTTGGCGGATGAAGGAAAGGCTGAGCAGGCGAGTGAACAGTGGCTTCAGGCGTGTACTTACTTTGGTATCGCGGCTTACCCTCATCTTAAAGGGGACAACCTTGCCTTACAGGCCGAAACCTTGGCATTTAAAGCGTTTGAAAAAGCAATGTCACAACTGCCGTTTACGGTGAAGACTGTCGAAACGCAATTAGACGGTAAGACGTTAAAAGGGTATCTCTATTTACCACGTACAGACGCCACCTTGCCGGTTGTGATCTTGAGTGGCAGCCTTGACAGTTTACAAACCGATCTCTGGCGCTTATTTGTCGATTACTTTGCTCCCGCCGATATCGCGGTACTGACGCTTGATATGCCATCGGTGGGCCACAGCAGCCACTGGCATTTAAACGAAGACACCAGCCGCTTGCATGCGGCGATGCTTGATAAGCTCGCTGATGTACCATGGGCGGATCACCATCGCGTCGGCACCATGGGTATCCGTTTTGGGGCTAACCCAGCAGTACGGATGGCATTTTTAGAACCTCATCGTATCAAGGCCAGTGCGTCACTGGGGGGGATTGTGCATGCATTACTCACCGATGCGACAAGAATGAAGAAAATGCCACCCATGTACCTAGATACTTTAGGCTCTCGCATAGGACGCCGGCTGCCTATCGATACCTTGAAAACGCGCTTACAAGCGTGGTCATTAAAAAATCAAGGTCTGCTCACTGGCCGCCGCACAGACGTACCGATTCTCGCGCTAAGCTTAAAAGATGATCCTGTGTGTCCGGAGTCAGATAACCAGTTGATCGCGCGATACAGTCGCGGAGGGAAAGCCGTTACCCTCCCAAACACGCCATTACACGATGGCTATCATCGTGCACTCACAGAAACCGTCAAATGGTTTACGGACATGCTTTAAACCTATCATAAGAGGTGGTAGCCCGAATCGAAGGTGTGATCTACCGCCGAAAGCGAAGGATTGACATTCACCTGAACGTTAACCGCATGATATACCATGTACAAGGACGTTAAAGTGCCACTGGAGGACACGATGAGCGATAAAACGACGCTTTCACATGGACGATTAAAAACGCGATTTACGGCTTTGGGCCCCTATTTTCGAGAGGGGATATCGGCACCAGAACGTTACTTTTTTGATAGCCTGTCCGTATGTGTGGATGCGGAAAAAGATCCTGATGCGCGAGAATTCTGGGGATGGTGGTTTGAGTTAGCCCCCACCGAAGACGGGTTCAATTATCGCTATGGGTTTGGTCTTTATGACCACAAAGGGGATTGGGTGAATGAGTCAATTCCTCAAGAGGCGAGGGAAGCGGTAGACAAAACGTTAACTAACTTTTATACCAAACTGTATACCTTGCTAGACCAAGAGCTCGATCTATCCTTGTCACCCAGCGCCGCGCTCACCGAGCCAAAACTGACGGGCGCCAAGTAACTGTGAATTGCCTGATCCCAGCTCTTGTTAAATGAGCAAGGGATTGATAAAAGAGACACCTAAGCTTTTGTGGATCAGGCAAGCATGACTATTCAAGACGCATTTCAAGATGGTGGCCTAGCAGCCAACATTCCCTCGCAAACTCTCGTGGTTAAATTGGGCACCAGTGTGCTTACGGGTGGCTCGACGCGCCTGGATCAAGCACATATGGTTGAGTTAGTCCGCCAATGTGCAAGGTTAAGACAACAAGGCCATCAGGTCATTATCGTCTCATCTGCAGCCATTGCAGCAGGGCGAGAGCATCTTGGTTATCCGGTATTAGCCGATACGGTTGCAAATAAGCAAATGCTTGCTGCCGTTGGCCAGTGTCGTTTGATTCAAACGTGGGAACACCTGTTTAGTTTATACGGCTTTCAGGTTGGGCAAATGTTATTAACTCGCGCCGATTTAGAACACCGAGAACGTTTTCTCAATGCCCGTGACATGCTTCATGCGTTGCTAGATAACGGTATCATCCCGATTGTGAACGAAAACGATGCGGTGGCCACCGCTGAAATAAAAGTTGGAGACAATGATAACTTGTCAGCACTGGTCGCGATTTTAGCTGATGCTGACAAGCTTTTGCTCTTAACGGATCAGCCTGGCCTCTTTACCGCCGATCCTCGCGCGAATCCTGACGCTGAATTAATTCGTGAAGTGCACACGATTGATGAAACCTTACGCAAATTAGCCGGAGGCAGTGTCGGTGGCTTGGGCACGGGAGGCATGGCGACCAAACTGCAAGCGGCGGATATTGGTCGTCGAGCCGGTGTCGAAGTCACCATAGCAGCAGGCAGTAAGCCGGAGGTGATCCAAAAAGCTGCCGCCGGTGATAATGCGGGGACACGCTTTTTACCCTTAGACAGTCCGTTAGAAAGCCGCAAGCGCTGGATTTTGGCGGGTCCTCCTCCAGCAGGCGAGATCGTGGTAGATGCCGGTGCCGCCACAGCAGTGACGCAAAACGGAAGCAGTTTGTTGAGCAAAGGGATTGTCGCTGTGAAAGGCGAGTTTGTCCGTGGCGAAGTGGCACGTATTGAATCGGTTGATGGTAAGTGTCTGGCCCGTGGGATCTGTCGTTATGCCGCACGTGATTTGCGCCGTATTGCCGGCGCACATAGCCAACAGATTACAGATATTTTAGGCTATGAGTATGGACCGGTTGCGATGCATCGTGACGATCTTGTGGTCATCGACGAATAACATCCAAGCAGAGACGAATAGAAGAGACGAATAACAGATGAGCTTACAAACGATGGGTAAGTCGGCAAAAGATGCCGCTTACCAACTGGCAATCACATCGACCGCGACGAAAAACCAGGCGTTAGCGATCATTGCCGATGAACTTGATGCACAGCAGGCGGCCATTTTAGCCGCAAACCAAATCGATCTTGCCGCCGCTCGCGAGGCACAGATGGATGCAGCGATGTTGGATAGACTCACACTGACCCCAGAACGCCTCACCAATATGGCGAAAGACGTTAGGCAAGTCATCGCATTAGCCGATCCTGTCGGTCAACAGTTCGATCATAAACTGCTCGAAAATGGCCTGTCATTATCCAAGCGACGTGAGCCTCTGGGCGTGATTGGTGTGATTTATGAAGCGCGTCCAAATGTCACCATTGATATTGCCGCATTATGCTTGAAAACCGGCAATGCTAGTATTTTACGCGGCGGCAAAGAAACGTTCGCAACCAACCAGGTGCTAGTGAATGTGATCCAAACTGGGTTAGAAAAAGCAGGCCTTCCGCTCGCGTCCGTTCAGTATATTGATAAGCCCGATCGCGCCCTCGTTTCTGAACTGCTGACCCTTGATGATTACGTCGATATGATTATTCCCCGTGGTGGGGCAGGTCTGCATAAAATGTGCAAGCAAAACAGTACCATTCCTGTCATTATCGGTGGTTTTGGTATTAGTCATCTGTATGTTGATCACAGTGCTGATCTTGATAGAGCGCCAGAGGTGATCCTCAATGCAAAAACAGATCGCCCATCAGCGTGCAATGCATTGGACACCTTGTTAGTGCATAAGGACGTAGCTGCGCAGTTGTTCTCGCGTTTAGTCACGCTGTTTAATCAACATAAGCTGAATGTTGTCGCCGCATCAAGTGCATTACCCTATCTGGATGGTGTTGAACAGCTACGTGAAGCACAAACGGGTGACTTTGATACTGAGTGGCTAGGGCCGACACTGGGTGTGGCTGTTGTTGATGACGTGGATCAGGCGCTTGCGCACATGAGGACCCATAACGCGAGTCACTCTGATGCCATACTGACTAATGATTTACAATCGGCTGAAGCCTTTATCAACGGTGCCGGATCGGCAGCGGTTTATGTCAATGCATCAACGCGTTTTACCGATGGTGCGCAGTTTGGTCTTGGCGCTGAAGTGGCGGTATCCACTCAAAAGCTCCATGCCCGCGGTCCGATGGGACTCGAAGAGCTAACGACCTATAAATGGGTTGGTAAGGCTGATTACTTATCGCGCGTATAATGGCGAAAGTTAGTCAGTCATAACCGACTAAAAAAGCCGCAAGTGCATTCACCACTTGCGGCTTTTTCTTATTTATCCGTGTACCCACTATTTACCATGTACCCACACGATAAGGCTATTTCACTTCAACGCCTTTTGCTTGCAAGTCTGCATGATAAGAGGAGCGAACAAACGGGCCACAGGCTGCATGTGTAAAGCCAAGATCTAGCGCGATTTCTTTTAATTCATCGAATTCTTCTGGTGGCACATAGCGCTCAACCGGCAAGTGGTGACGGCTTGGGGCGAGGTACTGTCCTAGCGTTAGCATTGTGACACCATGCGCACGTAAGTCTTTGAGCACCTCAACAATTTCTTCTTTGGTCTCACCGAGACCCATCATCAATCCTGACTTGGTTGGTACGTCTGGATGCATTTCGCCAAACTTTTGCAACAGATCCAGTGACCACTGATAATTAGCGCCGGGGCGCGCTTTTCGGTACAAACGCGGTGCCGTTTCAAGGTTGTGGTTGAACACATCGGGTGGATTGTCACGCAAGATATCGAGGGCTTTATCCATACGACCACGGAAGTCAGGGACCAGTGTCTCTATTTGAATATCAGGGTTAAGCGCACGGATCTCACGGGTGCAATCGACAAAATGCTGAGCGCCGCCGTCGCGGAGATCGTCACGATCCACCGAGGTGATCACCACATAACGTAGCTTCATGTCCTTGATAGTTTGTGCCAAATGCTTTGGCTCTTCACTGTCAGGGGCCACAGGGCGGCCATGGGCCACATCACAGAAAGGGCAACGACGTGTACAGATGGCGCCCAGAATCATAAAGGTTGCCGTACCGTGGCTAAAGCACTCAGCCAAGTTAGGACACGACGCTTCCTCACACACCGAGTGGAGGTTATTTTTACGCATCGCGTCTTTAATTTCTTTTATACGCGCAGTTTCAGCCGGGAGCTTGATTTTCATCCAATCAGGCTTGCGCAGCACTTCTTTTTGCTCGGTCTGCATATTTTTGACCGGGATAAGCGCCATTTTATCGGCGTCGCGGTATTTAACGCCGCGTTCCATCTGAATCGGTTTGCTCATAAATCGCTGCTTTCCGTTGTAAACTCAACCTGAGAGTAGCCTAACTGTTGAGTTAAAGTGTCTACCAGCACAGGTTGGACGTCAGAGAGTGTGACGTGATCAACCTGATCGCTCAGTTGCGTCATGGCCATACCTGCATACCCACATGGGTTGATGCGTTGGAATGGTGATAAATCCATATTGATGTTTAGTGCCAATCCGTGGAATGAGCATCCGCGACGGATACGGAGCCCAAGAGAACATATTTTTGCATCGTTAACGTAAACGCCAGGTGCATCGGGTCGCGCGTAAGCGTCGACATGGAAGTGTGCCAGCGTGTCAACGACTAGATTTTCAATATGACTAACCAGTGCCCGCACACCGACTTTTTTTCTTTTAAGATTAATCAGGAAATAGGCAATCAGCTGACCGGGACCATGATAGGTGACTTGCCCCCCACGGTCTGATTGTACGACTGGAATGTCTCCCGGGACCAAAATATGTTCCGTTTTTCCCGCTTGCCCTTGGGTAAAAACGGGGTCATGTTCAACCAACCAGACCTCATCTTGGGTCTGTTCATCACGTGTGTCGGTGAAGTCACGCATCTGTTCCCAAACACGTGAATACGGTTGACGGCCGAGGTGTCTCACAACGAGTTGGTGCTGCAAACCCATTTCCCATATTGTTGTCAGTGGCGATATTATAGAGCCTGGCGGCGTGATTAAAAGCCGCCAGTCGTGTGGGTATTTGAATTAAAGAACCATACGGACGATATCAATATCGCTGAGTTCTTTATAAAGCGTCTCAACTTGCTCAATGGAGGTCGCTTTAATGGTAATAGACACAGAGTGATAGTTGCCTTTTGCACTCGGTTTGACGGCGGGGCTATAGTCTCCCGGCGCATGGCGTTGAATAACGCTTAACACTTGATCCGGTAGCTCAGGTTTCGCTTGGCCCACGACCTTGTAGGTAAATTGGCAAGGAAACTCCAGCAGGTCTTTTAATTTTGGTTGTTCTTGCATGTAAACTCCTAACAGTATGTCTGTTAAGACACACGTTTGTGCGATTGATCACGATTAACGCGAAATACTAATCGGCTAAGAGTCAGAAAACAAGCCGCCCACGAGGTTGGAGGGCGGCGTAAAGTGGAGGTTATCCAAGTAAGTTTTTGAACATCATCACGATGTAGTCAATGAAACGGCTAAAGATACCGCCTTTTTCGACATCGTTGAGGGCAACCAGTGGATATTCAGCGATGTCTTCATCATCAACTTGATAGAACAACTTACCGACCACGTCGCCCTGACTGATAGGCGCTTCGAGGGTTTGTTCTAAAACAAAGCTCGCTTTCAAATCGCGTGCTTTACCGCGAGGAAGAGTGACAAAGGTATCTTCGGTGACGCCCAGCGCGACTTCGTCTGTATCACCCATCCATACTTTCTCAGTGACAAAGGTTTCATTAGCCTTATGCGGTGCAACTGTTTCAAAGAAACGGAAACCATAGTTCAGCAGCTTTTTACTCTCAGCCTTACGGGCATTTGCACTCTTCGTCCCCATGACAACTGATATAAGGCGCATGTCGCCCTCAGTCGCTGACGTGACGAGGTTGTAACCGGCCCCATCAGTGTGGCCCGTTTTAATGCCATCGACATTCAGGCTTTTATCCCAGAGCAAGCCATTACGGTTGTATTGAGTAATGCCGTTGTAGGTAAAGGCTTTTTCTTTATATATCCGATACTCTTCTGGCACATCACGAATCAGCGCTTGGCCGAGTAACGCCATATCATAGGGGGTGGTATACAAATTTTGAGAGTCTAAACCATGCACATTAGAAAAATGCGAGCTGTTCATGCCCAAGCTTTCGCCCCAGCGGTTCATCAAATCGACAAAGGCGTCTTCAGAGCCCGCAACATGTTCTGCCATCGCCACACAGGCATCATTACCGGATTGGATGATGATACCGCGGTTTAGATCGGCCGCTTTGACCGTGGTGCCGACCTCGATAAACATTTTTGACGATTCAGGGTAATTTTTTGCCCAGGCGTTTTCGCTAATGACAACATCATCATCCATTGAAATGTTACCACGCTCGACTTCTTGGCCGATGACGTAGCTGGTCATCATTTTGGTTAAGCTGGCTGGATTGAGGCGCTCATGAGCATTATATTCTGCCAATACTTTGCCAGAATGGTAATCCATGAGCACATATCCTTTCGCCGCAATTTGCGGTGCATCAGGGATGACAGCGGGCGCGGCTTGGACAGTCGCTGTGGTGAGCACAGCCGCGGAAAGCAGCGCGCGTATGCGAAAAACGGTTTTATTCATCATTGTTAGTACTTTTGTCGGTTATCGATGTCGATACTGTATTTGTCACTATACCAAATTGCGTAGAGAGCGACAGGCTCGATTTCTTTAACTTATTGATTATCTGTTTTGGCACTTGTTACCGTTGAGTCAGTATTCACAAGTGCCTCGGTGACGATAAAGGCGCCTGGCAATTGGTGTTGTTTTGCTGTGCGCATCGCTTGTTGTGCTTGGCCACGGTCGTAAAACGGACCAAAACGTACGCGATAAACTTGGTCACGGCGCGCGATATGAGTAGGTAGACCATGGTTTTTTGCTAATTGTTCCGCGGTTTGATTGGCTTTTAAACCATCTGAAAGCGCCGCCAGTTGAACATAATAGGCATGATGCCGGGCGGAGTGCCATTCATCTTCCTTGGGTTTTTCAGGGGAGATAAGCCGCAGTGAGACAGGCGCAGTGCCGGTTTTTAACACGTCCAACTTTTTCGCTGCAGCATAGCTAAGATCAATCACGCGTTGGTTGTGAAAAGGACCGCGGTCATTGACACGCACAACTGCTTTTTTGCCATTGTTTTGGTTAGTGACTTCGACATAGCTCGGCAAGGGCAAGGTTTTGTGCGCCGCAGACATGGAGTACATATCGTAGACCTCACCATTGGAGGTGCGATGGCCGTGAAACTTCTCTCCATACCAGGAGGCAATTCCTGCTTGTTGATACCCCTTAGGCTTACGTAAAATCTGGTATGACTGCCCGTTTAACGTGTAATCCTTATTACCCGCGAGGCTGTAAGGCTCATATTTAGGGTGTGCGTCCTCAACATGAATGGTTTGTGGAACCCGCTCTGGGGCTTTGTCATTATGCATATCGTAGCGCCCTTGCTGGTTGCTACAGGCGCTGAATAAAAGGGAAGTAATAACAACAAGAATAGCTCGCATGTTTATGCCCTGGATAACATTTTACGGTGAGTATGAATGGACATGAGAATACCAAAACCCGCCATGAGCGTGACCATTGAGGTGCCACCATAGCTGATTAAAGGTAAGGGTACCCCAACCACAGGTAAAATACCGCTGACCATGCCAATGTTGACAAAAACATAAACAAAAAAGCTCAACACAATACTGCCCGCCATCATACGGCCAAAGGCGGTTTGTGCTCGGCTTGCCAACATTAACCCTCGCCCAATCAAAAACACATATAAAGCCAGTAGCACGCAAACACCCACTAACCCCCATTCTTCGGCGATGACGGCAAAAATAAAATCAGTATGGCGTTCAGGGAGAAACTCGAGCTGCGACTGTGTTCCATGGAGCCAGCCTTTACCGGTTAAACCGCCCGAGCCTATCGCGATCTTAGATTGGATAATGTGATAGCCGGCACCGAGCGGATCCGATTCAGGATTAAACAAGGTAAGCACCCGTGTTCGTTGGTAATCGTGCATCAGGAAAAACCAAAGTACTGGTATAAAGCTGGCAAGCGCGACGACAGCAGCGGTGATGATTTTCCAACTGATACCGGCTAGGAACAACACGAATATGCCGGATGCGGCGATCAATATAGAGGTCCCTAAATCGGGTTGTTTGGCAATCATGAGTGTAGGGACCAACAACAAGAATAGCGCGATCAGCAAAGTAGATATTTTGGGGGGGAGGGGATCTTTACCAATAAAGCGAGCCAGCATTAAAGGCACCGCTAATTTAATGATTTCTGAAGGCTGGAAGGTAACAAAACCCAGATCAAGCCAGCGTTGAGCCCCTTTGGCGGTTTCTCCGACGAATAATACCGCCGCTAATAACACCACGCCTACGGCGTATAAATAGGGTGACCAAAACTCATAGTGGCGAGGAGGAACTTGGGCGAGTGCAAACATGACGGCAAGTGCCAGCGTCATGCGAATGGCTTGGCGTTCCATCATCGCCAGGCTTTGCCCGCTTGCGCTATACATGACCACCAGCCCGAAGCCCATTAGTAACAAAACACCAATCAGCATGGGCAAATCGAGATGTAAGCGGTCAAACAAAGAGCGTTTGGTGCTGGCTTGAGCTAACGAACTCATTATTTTTCCTCCTTCGTCTCTTTGTCTTCCACTAGAATATGATCGAAGATACGGCGCGCGATCGGCGCACCATTGCTTGACCCGCCACCGGCATTTTCTAACACCATAGATACCGCGACTTCGGGATTTTCAAAAGGCGCGAACCCCATAAATAGCGCATGATCGCGCAGATGTTCGGCGATTTCATCGGCGTTATACTCTTCGTTTTCGCCTAGGCCAAAGACCTGAGCGGTGCCCGATTTTCCTCCCGATAGATACTCCGCGGAGCGGAAAGCACGACGCGCTGTCCCTTTACGCCCATGATTAACCAATTGCATGCCTTTTAGTCCCACATCCCAATATTTGTCCTTGACCCCTTTTATCGGTGGAAATGGCTCAGCCTTCGGTTTGTGTTCACCCGTTTCATCGCGGGTTTTCATTAATAGTTTTGGGGCTTTCACTTCGCCACGGTTAAGCAACACCGTAAGTGCTTTAACAATCTGCATGGGTGTCGCCGTCCAGTAGCCTTGTCCAATACCAACCGGAATGGTGTCACCCTTGTACCAAGGTTGCCGATATCGGCTTCTTTTCCATTCTCGGTTAGGCATATTGGCACTGCTCTCTTCTTGAATATCAATGCCTGTGTATTGGCCAAACCCGAATCGACCCATCCATGATGATAATTTATCAATCCCCATGTCGTAGGCGATTTGATAGAAAAACGTATCAACCGATTCTTCAATCGATTGAACAATATTAACGCGGCCATGGCCCCAGGTACGCCAGTCACGGAATGGACGGGTGTCTGAATTAGGGATGCGCCAATAACCAGGGTCATTGCGGGTGGTCTGGGTCGTGATCACGCCTTCTTCCAACGCAGAGACAGCGATAAAAGGCTTCACCGTTGAGGCGGGGGGATAAATGCCTAGGGTCGCCCGATTCACCAGTGGGCGATCTTTATTATTGAGTAATTGCTGATACTGTTTACTCGAAATGCCGTGGACGAATAAGTTCGGATCATAGCTTGGGGTCGATACCATGGCCAATACCCCGGAGGTATCAGGATCAACCACCACCACTGCACCACGGCGATCGCCAAGAATACCGCGCACGTACAGCTGCAAATCAATATCGAGGTTGAGGATTAAGTCTTTACCGGGCTCAGGGGGAACGTATTTAAGTGTCCGGATCACACGACCTCGGCTATTCACTTCGACTTCCTGATAGCCGGCTTTTCCGTGTAACTCGGGCTCATAATATTTTTCTATCCCGAGTTTGCCAATGTCACGCGTCGCTCGGTAGTTATTGAGCACGTCTTTTTGTCGCAACTTGGCAATATCGCGATCATTAATTCTTGCGACATAACCCAGCACGTGTGTCAACGCATCGCCATATGGGTAATGACGTTTTAGATAGGCTTTGATTTCAACCCCGGTAAATTGATGCTGGTGGGCGGAAAAAATCGCGACCTCTTTGTCAGTCAGTTGCGTTTTGAGTGCCACGGCATTAAAACGGCGAGAGCGGCGACGTTCTTGTTGAAAGCGTGCAATATCTTTGTCATCCAGCGACAACAAGCGTTTAAGCTTGGCCAAGGTTGCCGACATATCATCGACTTGCTCGGGGGTCACTTCTAAATGATAAACCGGGCGGTTTTCAGCCAGCAGTTTTCCATGGCGGTCATAAATGAGGCCACGGTTAGGCGCGACAGGGACCACTTTAATACGATTATCATTCGAGCGAGTTTGGTAGTCTTGATGCTCGGTTACTTGAATATGATAAAGGTTGGTGAGCAACGCTCCAACAAGCGCCATAATGCCGACAAAAGAGACAATAGCGCGGCGCACAAATAACGCAGCCTCGGTACTGTGGTCTCGGATTTCAACTCGTTGGCGCTTCATCTGTCGTTATTCTCGATGATAAGGATGGTTGGTGGTGAGACTCCAAGCGCGATACAGGCTCTCCGCCATGATGACGCGAACCAGTGGGTGGGGCAGGGTCAGAGGCGAAAGTGACCAGCTTTGCTCAGCGGCTGCTTTACAGTCGGGGGCCAATCCTTCTGGGCCACCAATTAAAATGGCGACATCGCGCCCATCCAGTTTCCACTTTTCGAGTTGACTGGCTAATTGCGGCGTATTCCAAGGCTTGCCGGGAATATCTAAGGTAACGATACGACTACCTCGATTCACCGCAGCGAGCATGGCTTCGCCTTCTTTTTGTAAAATGCGGGCAATGTCTGCATTTTTACCGCGTTTACCGGCAGGCACTTCAACCAGCTCAAGTGGCATGTCTTTTGGAAAGCGGCGCTGATACTCATCAAAGCCTTGTTGTACCCACTTGGGCATTTTATTGCCGACTGCAATCAACTGGATTTTCATGGATTAATTCCAGAGTTTTTCCAGTTGATAAAGTTGGCGTTGTTCTTCTTGCATGACGTGAACCATGACGTCGCCTAAATCGACAACGACCCACTCACTGTCATCTTTGCCTTCTGTTCCCATGGCGCCAATATCAGCCGCTTGGGCTTGCTCACAAACGTGATCGGCAATTGAAGCCACATGGCGACGTGAATTGCCTGTACAAAGCACTAAAAAGTCAGTAATGCAGGATTTATCTCGTACGTCTAGCGTCACGATATCGCTGGCTTTTAACTCATCGACTTTGTCGGCGACAAACTGTTTTAATTCGGTAGCTTGCAAAGAGAACCTCGATGTATGTGCTGATTGTATTCAGTGGCAGTATATCACTTGGCAGCCCTTTGGACACGCTAGGGCGCCAGAGGTTCGGCGGGTTGGCACATAAGTGCACAAAAATAGTGCAGATTAGGCCAAGGGTCACTGCCAAAATCGGTTTTTAACTGTATCTCTAACTCAGCGAGCTGGCGCAGTAATGAGGCGAGACGCACTTTGTTTAGCCGATTGAGTGCTGCGGTGATCATGGGTCTACGCGCTTGCCAAACACGCAACTGATCGAATAGCACGTTGAGTGGTCGCCCTTGTTGCCCTTGCTCTTGGATTGTATAGAGTTGTTTGAGTTCTTTTTGGATCAAACGCAGTAACAAGGTGGGCTCTTCGCCTTCGGCATGCAGTTGTTCGATAATACGCTGCGCGCGATTAGCCTTACCGGCAAGTAGCGCATCGGTCAGTTGGAAAGGGGTGAAGTGATGATGCCGCGACAACGCACTCTCAATCCGAGGTAAGGTAAGGGCACCATCGGGATAAAGTAAGTGGAGGATTTGTAAACTTTGCACCAGCGCGAGTAAGTTGCCTTCATGCCATTGGGCAAGCAACTGCAGCGCGGGTTGATCGGGTTGTAGCCCGAGATGGCGGCAGCGCTGTTCAATAAAACGGGGCAAGTGACGTGCATCTGGAGTTTGGCAAACCACATACAAGGCTTGCTTTGCCAACGTGGTAAACCACTTGGCACTTTCTTGCTTTTTATTGAGCCGCTCGCCTTGAACGAGCAAGAGAATATCAGGATGGAGATAGCTGGCAAGCTCGGTCAGTTGCTTGGCTTGGGCGCTGCTCAGGCCATTTTCAGGACAGGTCAATTCAATAATCTGCCGAGAGGAAAACAAACTGAGGGCTTGGCAGCAGTCAAACACTTCTTGCCAATCTAATTGGCCATCAATCATAAACTTATGATGCTCTTCAAAGCCTTGTGAGCGTGCCGCGTGGCAAATGGCATCACGAGACTCGAGCTTTAACAAAGGATCGGTGCCAAAGACTAAGTAAGTTTGACGCAGTGGCTGATTAAGCTGCTGCGCCAATTGTTCTGGATAGGCTCTCATCATTGCGCGGGCTGTGTTTCAGTTTGACGCGTTTCGATGATCACATTGGGTTCAGTGGGCGCCTCTCCCTGTTCGAGTTGCTCTAATGCCGCTTGTTCCGCTTGCTGACGCTCAAATGCGGCGATATCCCCTTTCAGTTGAGACAGTTGACGCATTATTTGACGGGTCGCCTCGGTACGCATTTCTGCGACTAACTTATTTTGCTCGACTGACTTGGCCAACGCGGTCAGTGGGTTATCGAGAAAGTTACGGCTCAAGGTCGTATTGTAGGTGTAGCTACCTTTCCCCGGCACAGTGACACGATAACGTGCAACATAGCGAAACTCTTTCTCTGCCACTCGGCTGTTTTGATAGAGCGACAAAGTTTGTGCACTATCACTTTCGCTAAGCAACTCGATATTCGCCACGTCGTCAGAGGGTGACACCATCTGAACGTTATGTTGACGCAAAGCGTTGCGCATTTGGCGAGTCAGCTCCCCATAGGGGTCAAAACTCGTCAATGACACTTTGTCTACCTCATCGGGCAAATTATAGCTGCCACGCAAGGCAAACCCGCAAGACGCGATGGTCAGTGAGACCATCGCGACGAGCAGGGAGCGAAGCACAGTGTTAAACAGATCCACTCCATCGCTCCTTGTTAGTTAGCAACAATATTAACCAGTTTCCCTGGTACATAAATGACTTTGCGAACCGTTTTACCGTCGGTAAATTTGACCACGTTTTCGTCTGACATGGCTTGTGCTTCAACGGCTTCTTTCTCGGCGTCGGCGGCCACGGTGATCTTGGCACGTAGCTTACCGTTCACTTGCACAATGATTAGCTTTTCCTCCTCGACTAAGGCCGCTTTATCGGCTTGCGGCCAATCGGCACTGTCGATATCGGTTTCGCCCAGGGCCTGCCAAAGCGTAAAGCAGATGTGCGGGGTGATGGGATATAGCATCAATACCACGGCTTTGAGTGCTTCGTCTAACACAGCACGGTCTTGTTCATTGTCCTGTGGCGCTTTAACCAAGCGATTCATCAGCTCCATGATCGCGGCAATGGCGGTGTTGAACGTCTGACGACGGCCCATGTCATCACTGACTTTGGCGATGGCTTTGTGCACATCACGGCGCAAGGCTTTTTGATCATTATTAAGCGTATCGACTGCCAGCGCAGTAACGTCGCCTTTGTGGGTGTGCTCATAGACCAGATTCCAAACACGGCGTAAGAAACGGTGTGAACCTTCCACGCCAGACTCTTGCCATTCCAACGTCATGTCCGCCGGTGCGGCAAACATCATAAAGAGACGCATGGTATCGGCACCGTATTTTTCCACCATTAATTGGGGATCAATGCCGTTGTTCTTCGACTTTGACATCTTGGTCATGCCTGCGTGGGTGACGGCGTTCCCTTGGCTGTCGACCGCATGAATAATTTGCCCTTTGGTGTCCCGTTCAACGGTCACATCAGTCGGCGAGACCCAAACACGTACCCCTTTTTCGTCGGTGTAATAAAATGCATCGGCGAGCACCATACCCTGACAGAGTAACTGCTTGAATGGCTCGTCGCTATCGACCATATTTTCATCGCGCAATAGTTTATGGAAAAAGCGCGAATACAACAGGTGCATACAAGCGTGCTCAATGCCACCTATATACTGATCGACCGGTAGCCAATAATTGGCGGCGCTTGGGTCGAGCATTTGATCCGCTTGCGGTGAGCAATAACGTGCGTAGTACCACGACGACTCCATAAAGGTATCGAAAGTGTCGGTTTCACGCAGCGCTGGCTTACCTTGATATTGCGTTTGTGCCCATTGCTTGTCAGCTTTGATAGGGCTTTGTACACCATCCATCACCACATCTTCTGGCAGGATGACGGGCAGCTGCTCAGTTGGGACAGGAACAACCTCACCGTCTTCGGTATTCAGCATCGGAATTGGCGCACCCCAATAACGCTGACGAGAGACGCCCCAATCACGTAAACGGAAATTAACCGTTTTCTTGCCTTTACCTAGCGATTCAAGCTTGCTCGCAATCGCATCGAAGGCCGCGTTAAAATCTAACCCGTCAAACTCACCCGAGTTAAACAGCTTACCTTTTTCGGTATACGCTTGTTCTGACAAATCGGGCGCATGGCCGTTTTCATCGAGGATCACCGGCTCGATATCCAGCGCGTACTTATGAGCAAATTCGAAGTCGCGTTGGTCGTGAGCAGGCACCGCCATCACGGCGCCAGTGCCGTAATCCATCAATACAAAGTTAGCGACAAAGATAGGGACACGACGCCCGTTCAATGGGTGCGTGGCATACAAACCGGTCGCCATGCCTTTTTTCTCCATGGTCGCCAGCTCGGCTTCGGCAACTTTGGTGTTACGGCACTCTTGTACGAATTCAGCGAGGGCAGGGTTGTCTTTGGCCGCCGCCTCCGCGAGGGGGTGACCGGCGGCAATCCCCACGTAAGTGACGCCCATCAGCGTATCTGGACGCGTGGTGTAGACGTCGAGTGCGGGGTGATCGCCTTCAACATCAAACGTCAGCTCGACACCTTCTGAGCGACCAATCCAGTTACGCTGCATGGTTTTTACCATGTCTGGCCAGCCGTCCAGTTTGTCGATGTCTTGCAGCAGCTCTTCTGCGTAATCGGTGATTTTAATAAACCACTGCGGGATTTCTTTTTGCTCAACCGGCGTATCGCAGCGCCAGCAGCAACCTTCGTGAACTTGCTCATTGGCGAGCACGGTCTGATCGTTGGGACACCAGTTCACTGATGAGGTCTTTTTATAAACCAGCCCCTTGTTGTAGAGCGTGGTAAAGAAGCCTTGCTCCCAGCGGTAGTAATCGGGACTACAGGTGGCGACTTCACGGCTCCAGTCGTAGCCAAAGCCCAGCATTTTTAGCTGGCCTTTCATGTAATCAATGTTTTCGTAAGTCCAAGGCGCGGGCGCGGTTTTGTTTTTGATCGCAGCGCCTTCGGCAGGAAGGCCAAACGCATCCCAACCAATCGGCTGCATGACATTCTTGCCTTGCAGTCGCTGATAACGGGAAATGACATCACCGATGGTGTAGTTACGGACATGCCCCATGTGCAGTCGGCCACTTGGGTAAGGAAACATAGAAAGACAGTAGAATTTTTCTTTGTTAGGGTCTTCATGAACCACAAAGGTTTTATTGTCATCCCAATGGGCTTGAACTTTTTGTTCAATATCTTGCGGGCTATATTGTTCTTGCATCGATGGCTTCCGAGATTCTGTGAGAAAGGTAAAACCTGAAAGAGAAATATCAGCATAGAATAACGAAAGGCAGAGACCGCAACAACACTTGAATCAGGACAGGACCATGAATAAAGAGAAAGAACCCCAACAAAGTATCATCGAGCGGGTAAAAGAGGCGTTAGAAAACAGCCCCGAGGCACTGTCTCATTGGGTGACCTTGTCTGATCAATACCTCAAAGCCGCTGCCGATCTGACCAAAGATGAATGGGCCTTGATCGAGGCATACTTTAAACGTGATGTGAAAGCGTTCGGTGAACAGTACGATAAATCTCAAACCGAAGAGATTGATAGTCAGGTGTTTAACGATCTGATTGCTAACTCGATTTGGGAGCAATTGGCAGAGATCACCGACCGTACGCAGCTAGAGTGGCGTGAAGTGTTCGATGATCTTCAACATCATGGCGTTTATGAAGCGGGTGAAATCGTCGGACTGGGCGTGTTGCAATGTGAACAGTGCCATCATCAAACGCGGCACAGCCGGGTCGATGTGATTGCACCGTGTACGCAATGTGGTCATCGCTACTTTTCCCGCCGCCCTTATCCGGTGTAAGCCAAGTGCTAGAGCTTGGCTTTTGCGTTTGGTTTTACTGCGCGGGTCGGTCTATCCGTGGCCAAAGGTGCCTAAGAGGCGTCGTCGCGACCTTCAAAGCGCTGGCGTTCTTCTTTTTCTACTTGAGAAAGCCGTGGCAGCTTTAGACCTTGTGATTGCCCCATCCAACGGGCAAAGACAATATTACAAGCAAATGCCGCGGTGACGAAGACGAGCTCTGCAGCAGCCATCCACCGTTCGCCTTCATCGACATAGAGAATGGTAAGGGCGTGTAAAAAATAGAACATCAAAATAAAGTTGGCCCATGCATGGGTAAACGCTTTGCCTTTGATGATCCCAGGCAAAGGGAGCAGTAAAGGGATTGTCCAGCCGATGGTCACCGCCCATGCATTCAAGTGGGGATGGGGCGATAAATAAGCATGCCACGCGACCACCCAAGCAATGAGGCCAAGGTTACTCAACAAAGACAATGTGCGCATGAAGGCGAGCCGAGGATCTGTCACGATTCTGTCCTTTTATTTTAGGTGGTGGTAAAAAGTGTGGGCAAAACGCGCTAAGCGTTGGCCTAATGTTTTTGCGATTTGCTTTTCGTCGGCCATTAAAGGGTGATGTGGCTCCGCAACACTGGATGCACCGTAAGGGGAACCGCCGCCTTCCGTTGTATGAAGCGCACGCTCGCTGTGTGGAACACCGACTAACATCATACCATGATGAAGTAAGGGGATGGTCATCGTGAGCAGCGTGGTTTCTTGGCCACCATGAAGCATTGATCCGGCGCCAAAGACCGCGGCGGGTTTATCAATTAAGGCACCCGATAACCATTCGCCACTGGTACTATCGATAAATTGCTTCAATGGCGCGGCCATGTTGCCAAAACGTACCGGACTGCCGAGCGCGAGGCCATGGCAATCTAATAGATCCTGACGGGTGACAAATGGATCGTTTGGCGAGACGTCCGGTATTTTGCCATCGGCATAAGCAGGCAGCTCGGGCACAGTTCGTAACACCGCCTCAACGCCTTGCGCTTCAATACCGCGTGCAACTTGTTGAGCAAGCTTACGTGTATTACCTGAACGGCTGTAATAAAGCACGAGAACTTGTGTCATTGAACGAATACCAATACATTTTCGGGTGGGCGGCCGATGACCGCTTTGTCGCCTTGAACGGCAATGGGACGTTCAATCAGTTTTGGGTGATTAACCATTGCCTCCAACAATTGCGCTTCTTCCACCGAAGCATCGCCCAAATTGGCTGCCTTGTAATCCGCTTCTTTGGTGCGCATCATATCGCGAAATGATGCCATGCCCAGCTGTCGCTTTAACTCACGGAGCGTATCGGCAGATAATGGCGTCTCTAAATATTTAACGATTGTCGGCGTGACGCCCTTTGACTCAAGCAGCTTGAGGGTTTCTCGACTTTTTGAGCAACGTGGATTGTGGTACAGAGTAATGGGGCTCACAACATCTATCCTTTTTAAGTTGAGTTAACGATCACTGAGCGCTTTAAAGCGTGCCTGCTGATGGCGTAATTGATCGATACGCGCATCATAACGTGCTTGTGCCAAGCTGCCTAACTCAGCCAGTTGAGCGGCTTGGGTGTAGTTACGAATGGCTTTGCTCCATTGACCGCGCAGCGCGTAACGCTCTCCTTGAGCAGCTAATTCTCCGTCACGGTGTGTGCCAGTGCTTTCGTACGCTTGTTGTAACAAAAACCATCCGTTGCTGTCATCGGCATGCTGGTGAGTGTAGCGCTCTAATGCCTTGATCGCTTCACCGCCACGCTTGGCTTTTACCAAGGTGTAAGCGTGATTAAGCAACAATACGCGATTGTTAGGCTGCTGGTTCAAGGCTTGATTCAGGCGGGATAAGGCGCTGTCATACTGCTTTTCGCCAATCTCTAAGTCGGTCATCGCGTCAATATAAAAACGATTATTGGGTTGAGCTTTAATGAGGGGCGCCAGCTTCTCACGCGCTTGTTGATAGCGCCTTGCATCAATATCCAACAGCGCCATGCCGTAATCAAGGCTATGTTTTTCCGCTGGCGATGCTGCTTTATGACGCCGTTCAAACCAGTCCATGGCGGAGCGATCAGCGATACCGCTATATCGTGCAACGATACGCGCTCGTGCGAGTTGGTAATCGGGAGAGTCGGGCACGCTTTTTTGAGGATACTGACGCGCCCGCGCGCGTGAATCTGTGATCCGAGACGCGGGTAATGGGTGAGTGCTGAAATACTCCGGCATTTGACTGGCGTAGCGGTACTCATCGGCTAACCGAGAGAAAAAGCGTGGCATCGCCTCAACATCGAAATCCGCGCGAGCGAGGGTTTCAATTCCGACGCGGTCGGCCTCTTCTTCGTTACGGCGGGTAAAGTTTATTTGGCTTTGCATACTCCCCGCCGTTGCTGCATGAGCTGCGGCAATCCCTGCTTCAGGCGCTGCAATCGCGAGCATTAAAGAGCCGACTAAAGCGGCAACCGTTAGCGGCGAGGTTTGTGCCTGCGCTTCCATGCTGCGCGCAAGGTGGCGTTGGGTCACGTGCGCAATTTCGTGCGCCATCACAGATGCCAGTTCGCTTTCTGTCTTGGCATGCAGGAAAAGCCCAGAATGCATGGCTACATACCCGCCAAAAAAGGCAAACGCATTGATCGCTTGATTATCAATCAAAATAAATTGGAAGGGCGTGCGGACATCGTTGGCGTTCGCCACCAACCGATGCCCGAGGGCGTTAACATATTCACCGAGTAAAGGATCATCAATAATGGGTTTGCTGGCTCGTAGCATTCGCATATAAGCATCACCAAACTCTTTTTCTTTTGCCACCGACAGCGTACTCGCGGCAGCGGTGCCAATGTTAGGCAAATCACTTTGATATGACTCGACGTTTGCTGACACAGGCGCACTGACCAATGTCCCTGCAAGCGCATAGGCGACGAGGCGGCGAGCCGTTTTTCCTTTCCAAGAGCAAGATGCACGTGGCGGCATAAGTGTCATTACCTTTTAAAATACGCAAGTGTACTTAAGTACAGACCGATAAAACCTGTCTGGGTTTCGTTGGCGTTCTATCTAATGTCCATTACAATACCAACGATAATACCGACCGGTGAGACAGAATGGAATGTCAAACTCTTGATTTACGAGCACATGTTTGCCCAATGGCCCTGCTACTCGCCAAGCGTGCAGCAGCGTCGTTGCGTGCCGGCGAGCAGTTAGTGATTTTACTGGGCGATCAAGGCGCGAAAAACGATATTCCAACCTACTTTACTCGTGAAGGATTTACCATTGCTTGGTTAGATACGCCAGCCTCGCGTTTACACGTCACAAAACAATAACGAGCCTGATATGTTTGAATTGCTACATCGCTGGTATCGGCGACGCTTTTCCGACCCACATGCGGTCAGCCTAGTGCTGATTCTTTTGGTCGGTTTTGTCACCATCTATTTTTTCGGCAACTTATTGGCGCCTTTACTCGTGGCCATTGTCATGGCGTATTTACTCGATTGGCCAGTCAATCGTCTTAGTCGACTGGGGCTGCCTCGCACGTTATCGGTTTTGGTGGTGATCGCCTTGTTTGCCAGCTTCACATTCATGGCGTTGTTTGGCTTGGTACCGACGATTTGGAATCAAGGGATAAGCCTGGTGGCCGATGTGCCGAACATGTTTAATAACATGCAGATGCTGATGATGAGCTTACCCGAGCGCTATCCAGGATTAATTAATCCGCATATGGTGAACACACTGGTCGATGCCTTGCAGTTTAAAGTCCTCAACATTGGGGAAACCTTGGTAAGGGGATCGTTATCATCGCTGGTGAACATCGTGGCGCTAGCGGTCTATTTGATTTTGGTCCCGCTCTTGGTTTTCTTCTTACTGAAAGATAAAACGCAAATGTTGGCGATGTTTAAAGGATTATTGCCGCGTAATCGCCGCCTTGCCTCTCGGGTTGGTCATGAGATGAACCAACAGATATCGAATTACATTCGCGGGAAAGTGACCGAGATTATTATTGTCGGTATCACCAGCTATCTGACTTTCATGTTACTCGATCTCCGCTATGCCGTGTTGCTAAGTGTCGCCACCGGCTTTTCTGTCCTTGTCCCCTATATCGGGGCGGCCATTGTTACGGTGCCGATAGCGATCGTGGCCCTTTTCCAATGGGGACTTGAGCCCGGGTTTTGGTATGTGATGATTGCTTACGGCGTGATTCAAACCCTTGACGGTAACGTCCTTGTGCCGGTGCTTTTCTCGGAAGCGGTCAATTTACACCCGGTGGCACTCATCATAGCCGTACTGGTTTTCGGTGGACTCTGGGGCTTTTGGGGGGTATTTTTTGCCATTCCATTGGCGACGTTAGTGAAAGCGGTATGGCAAGCATTGCCTGAAATTGAGCTCGATGATGATCCAAAAAAAGACGTAGAGTGATCCATCTTGTTTTCAGGCTCCTAAATAAAGGAGCTGAGCGGCACGAGCACAGGCTTTACCGTGATCAGTTTGGCCCACAGAAGTAGTAATGAAAAACAGGGTTGGCATGGTACAAAACAGGCAAGAACATACGCATTTAGAGGGGTTCCGCGTCGCTGTGATCGGTGGCGGCGTGGCGGGCACGACAGCGGCCATGCGACTGGCTGAACGTGGTATTGATACCCAGGTGTTTGAAGCGGGAACCGGGCTAGTCAGTGGCCCACCTATCTGTCATCTTCATGCGGGCGGCAATTTGTATCGAGAAATCTCGCTCGATCAGTGCTTAACCTTACTGGACCAGTCCGTTGCGACCGTACGCATGTATCCGCACTCTGTGAATCGCCGCCCAACGGTGTTGGCGGTGCCAGAGCAAGACCCAGGATCGTTAGACAGTGTGATTGCACGATTAGAAACCTTGCGCGAGCGTTATGCGCAATTGGTCGAGCTTGATAGCGCCAATAAAGTGATGGGCGAACCTGCTGATTATTTCCGCCTGTATCAGCAATCAGACCTTGAAGCGCTGAAAGCAAAAGATTATCGCAGTATAACCGATTCGGCTGATCAGTGGATGTGGCCGGTTGCGCAGTCGCTGGACCTAAGTGCGATGAAGTATCCATTGGTATTGGTGCAAGAATACGGGCTGAGTGTATTTCGCCTCGCCGCTGAAGCGCAATTGACGCTTGCCGACGTGCCGCATTGCCAACTCAACTTTAATCATAAGGTCGTGGATACGCAGCAGACAGCGTCGGGTTGGCAAGTGACGTATCAAGATAAGGCAGGCCAATCGCACACCACTGAGGTTGACTATCTGATTAATGCGGCGGGATTTCGCACCGGGACCATTGACGATATGGCGGGCTTCGGGCGTCAGCGTCTGGTTGAGTACAAGGCAGCGTACGTCGCCCACTGGACGTCGACGGAGTACCAATGGCCAGAAATTATTGTTCATGGCCAGCGAGGCACGCCACAAGGTATGGCACAACTGACGCCTTATCCTGATGGTTTCTTTCAACTGCACGGCATGACGCAAGACGTGACCCTCTTTGAACGTGGCTTGGTGAAAAGCTCAGTGCAATCGGCGCAACCGAATGTCGACGCGCGCTATGTTAAAAACATCGATCAAGGTTGGGACTGGGATCAAGTGTGCCAGCGCACGGACCGGGCCATCGAACATTTTGCTCAATGGCTGCCTGAATTTAAGCAGGCCGAAGTCGGAGGAAAACCCTTGTGTGGCGCGCAACAAATTCCCGGTGAGGACCCGTCGCTGCGGGCGTCGGATGTATCTTTCGATGGTGAGCGCTACGCGCGGATGGAAATCGTGAAAGCCTCCTCGGCGCTGACGGCGATAAACAAAGTCCTGACGCAATTTGAAGATGCCGGCTGGATTTCGCCAACCTCTCATTACGTCATGACGCGCCCGTCGACCGCTAAGATTGTCAGCGCTGCGTGTGAATTTGCGGTACAGCGTGGTTATCCAGAAGCATTAGCAAAGCCTGTGGGCTGAGTGAACCCATGGTCATCGTTTGAAAAAAGCGCACGATTCATCGTGCGCTTTTTTGTTAACAGGCAGGATAAGGCGCCGTCCTAGGCTTGGTTCAGGAAGTCCAATACCACTTGGTGATGATCTTTGGTCTTAAACTTATTGAACACATGTTCAATTTTGCCATCTTTGCCGACCAAAAAGCTGAGGCGATGAATGCCGTCATATTCTTTCCCCATGAACTTCTTGGGTCCCCAGACGCCAAATGCATCCGCAACCGCATGATCTTCGTCGCTCAGTAGGGTGAAATTGAGTTCATCGCGCGCGACAAAGCGGGCGATCTTTTTGACGGGATCCGGGCTGATACCTAACACCACGGTATCCAGCGCGTCGAGCTCGGCCTTAGTATCACGCAAAGAGCAGGCTTGTGTGGTGCAGCCTGGTGTCATTGCTTTGGGGTAAAAATACACGAGGACGCGTTTTTCGCCTTGAAACTGGCTAAGCGTGACGGTGTCGCCATTTTGATCTTGCAATGAAAAATCGGGCGCTAGAGCGCCTTCCGTTAATGTTTGCATGCGCTGCGTTTCCTTTTTTGTCGGTAAACCGAATTGACGATGATAGAGGGTGTTCGAGATTACGCAAGTTTTTGATATTACGATCACGCTCTTGACAGTGTTTGACCTTTTATTGACGCTAACGAGACGCTGATTCAATGATAAAATCGCAAACTTGAATGTAGCGGTAAGAAATGTCGAATAAGACACGCCAGCGCGCAGGGTTATTCTTGTGTTTACCCAGCGCCAAAAGTAACATTGCAAGCATCACCAATAAGGGAGACGAACATGGTTTCTGGAAGCATAGTGGCGCTCGTCACACCAATGGATGCACATGGCGAGGTGGATTACGTTAGCCTGAAAAAACTGGTCGAGTTTCATATCCAAGCGGGCACAGATGCGATTGTCGCAGTGGGCACAACGGGTGAGTCGTCGACAGTAACCGTGGATGAGCACATTAAAGTGGTCCTAAAGACCTTGGAATTTGCGGATGGACGGATTCCCGTTATTGCAGGTACGGGGGCAAATGCCACCCACGAAGCGATCACTTTCAGTAAAATGTTTGCCGGGTCGGGCGTAGCCGCTTGTTTGAGTGTGACCCCTTATTACAACAAGCCGACGCAAGAAGGCTTATTCCAGCATTATAAAGCCATTGCCGAAGCGACCGACTTACCTCAGATTCTCTATAATGTTCCCGGTCGTACCGCCGTAGATATTCAGCCTGAAACGGTGGCGCGCCTAGCGACCTTTGACAATATTATCGGCCTAAAAGATGCCACTGCCGATGTCAGTCGTGTCGCCATTCATCGGGAACTTTGTGGCGATGACTTCCTCTTATTTAGTGGTGATGATTTAACAGGGCTAGATTTTGTCCTTGCTGGTGGACATGGTGTGATTTCGGTCACTAACAATGTTGCCGCTGCGGCAATGGCCAAAATGATTCAATTGGCGCGCGCCGGTGAAGCAGACCAAGCGCATGCAATCAACGAGACGCTGATCCCTTTACATCGTCACCTTTTTGACGAAGCCAATCCGATCCCTGTGAAGTGGGCAGTCCGAGAAATGGGATTGATTGCGGATGGCCATCTTCGTCTGCCATTAACCGAATTAAGCGAGCATTTGCGTCCCGATGTCCGAGAGGCCATGCAGGTTGCGGGTGTTGTTTAAGCCGTTGGAGTGTCAATGAAACCAGTATTTAAGCTCGGCCTTTGTGCCATCATGGTCACCGGGCTGGTGGCCTGTAGTGGTGGCGCCGAGCAACGCCGTCAAGCCAAAGATGATTTTAGCTACTTGCAAACGACCCCGCTGTCGCAGTGGCAAACCTTGCCGGATCAAGCGCCTTACTTTTCCACCAATTATCAGATCCCTGAGCAAGACTTTAAGGGCGAAATCGGCAAAAATGTCGATATTCGTCCGCCGCGTCAAGTGCTTGATTTAGTGCCAGGGGCGCGTATTGAGCGTGACAGTCGTGGAATAACCGTCGCGGTTGCCAATGAGCAGCAGCTTACCCAATTATGGGAAACCGTTGAACGTCTGGCGAACGATAAGACCATTCCTGTTGAGACACAAGCCGCAGATCAAATTGACACCGGCTGGATCGCTTGGGAAAAAGAAGACAGTGCTCATCAGGCTCGGTTCCGCCTATCACGACTCGAACAAGGGCGGCGATTTGCACTGGGCGTCAATATGATTGATTCACGCGCCAAGGCCAGTGATGAACCTTTGACGCCGGCAGAGCAGGAACGCTATAACACCTTAATGACCAATCTGATTACGGTGAGCCATGATGCAGCACTACGTGCAGAGGCGCGCCGTTTAGCTGCGCAACGTCAGTCAGATATTCCGATGAGTTTTGGTACTGATCGAAGTGGCTTGCCAGTGATTATTGCGCGTGCTCCGTATGATGTCGTATGGGAAAAACTTCCTGAGATGATTAAACCGCTCGGATTTACGGTAGAAAGCCGCAACCAATCGCAAGGTACGGTGAAAACGCGTCACGTTGCGCCGAATGATGAGCGTTGGCAAGCCCTTGGGGTTGAACCTATCTCGCTGCCGGACAATAGCTACACACTATTGTTAGGGGATTTAGGCAACCGCACCTCAATCAATGTGACCGACAGTGATGGAAAGCCGGTTAAAAAAGCAACGTTAGAAGCGCTTAGCCCAGCGCTGAAAGCGGCCATTGCGCAGCTTAGCCAGGCCACATCGCAGTAATCTTATAGGGACGCCAGACAGCGTCCCTTATTTTTTAGCGCCTAATGGAGAGAATAGGTAATGGAAAAACGTGCTGAGTTGTATCGCGGTAAGGCAAAATCTGTTTATGCAACCGATGATGAAAACCGCTTTGTTCTGCACTTTCGCAATGACACCTCTGCGTTTGATGGTGAGCGTGTTGAGCAACTTGAGCGAAAAGGCGAAGTGAATAACAAGTTCAATCACTTCATCATGCAAAAGCTTGAGCAGGCAGGTATTCCCACCCAAATGGACCAACTGTTGTCCGATACCGAGTGCGTGGTGAAAAAGCTCGATATGATCCCGGTTGAGTGTGTGGTAAGAAACATTGCCGCGGGCTCACTTTGTCGCCGACTGGGCGTAGAAGAGGGCACAGCACTCACTCCACCCACTTTTGAGTTGTTTTTAAAAAACGATGCGCTGCATGATCCTATGGTCAATGAATCACTGTGTGAGTCCTTAGGGTTCGCGAGCCAAGCCCAATTAGCGACCATGAAGTCGCTGACGTATCAGGTTAACGATGTGCTTAAGGCGCTGTTTGCTGAGGGTGACTTATTGCTGGTGGACTACAAGCTGGAGTTTGGCGTCGACGTCAACGGTAATATTGTCCTTGGCGATGAGTTTAGCCCAGATGGCTGTCGTTTGTGGGATGCCAACACGCGAGAAAAATTGGATAAAGATCGCTTCCGCCAAGGTCTAGGTGGTGTGGTAGAAGCTTATATCGAAGTAGCAAAGCGTATCGGCTTAGCCCTATAATTTTTGGGCTTAAAAAGCAAACGATTGCGTCGCGTGTGAAGACAATAGCACCGTGTAAATAAAATAGCGCCATGGATATGGCGCTATTTTTTATTATTCACTATCGATTGAACCCTATTTTTACGCAAGCAAAAAGTTGCTCAGCTTGGCAACTTTTTGCTCAGCCCTTACAAAAAATTGGTCACTCAATTTTTAAATTGCTGATATTAAACAATAAAAAAGTTGGCATGAAATTGGCTTGTTAGGGGTGACGCATAACCAAGGTGGTTATGCCTAACGACTAAATACTGATAGGAGCAATTATGCCAACGCCATGTTATATCTCGATTGAAGGTGAAACTCAGGGTTTGATTACTGCCGGTGCCTGCACCGCTGACTCAATCGGTGATGCATTCGTTGAAGGCCACGAAGATGAAATGCTGGTTCAGCAGTTTGATCACAATGTAACCGTCCCAACTGACCCGCAATCTGGTCAGCCATCAGGTCAACGTGTTCATAAGCCATTCAAATTCACCGTTGCGCTAAACAAAGCAGTGCCTCTGCTTTATAACGCGCTGTCTTCGGGCGAAAAAATGTCTACCGTTGAGCTGAAGTGGTACCGCACTTCTATTGAAGGCAAGCAAGAAAACTTCTTTACCACCAAGCTGGAAAACGCCTCTATCGTCGATATCCATTGTGAAATGCCACACTGCCAAGACCCTGCTAAGTCTGATTTTACTCAGAATCTGACCGTGTCTATGTCTTACCGTAAAGTGACATGGGATCACGTCAACGCTGGTACCTCAGGGTCAGACGACTGGCGTAAGCCGATCGAGGCGTAAACCTAACGCGTCGCGATATAAATCGAGTAGCCCACTGGCACAGTGGGCTACTTGCTTTCCCATCATATAGAGGTAGACATTAATAATGGCAATGCTGAGATTTTCACTGGTTGTAGACGGTTTATCAGAAGACACCTTTGTTGTGCGTGAATATCAAGGGCATGAGTCTGTGTCTGATAGCTACGCAGGCGGTCAGCCTTTGTATGGTTATCGCTACGATATTTCGCTCGCCAGCCGTCAATCGGGTATTACTGCCGAGCAAACGGTTGATAAAAAGGCGCTCCTAACGGTATTTCGAAATGAAGAGCCGGTACAGTACGTACACGGTATTGTCCGCCGCTTCACACACAAAGAGATTGGTCACCATCACACGTTTTATTCTCTTATCTTGGTGCCGTCGTTAGAGCGCTTATCATTACGTCGAAATAGCCGTATTTTCCAACACCAGACAGTGAAAGACATCATTTCAACCCTGTTAACGGAGATGGGGATCACTGATGTTGATTTTTCATTGAAACGAGACTTACCTGAGCGCGAATTCTGTGTGCAATACAGAGAGAGTGATTTAGCGTTTTTGCATCGCTTAGCGGCTGAAGAAGGAATTAACTATTACTTTACTCATCTAGAAGATAAGCACACTGTCCACTTCTACGACGACTCATCGCTGATTGATAAATATACTAAGCCCGTTGAGCACAACAGCCGGGCAGGGGGTACTTACAGCGACCCTTATGTTCGCCACATCGATATCAGTGACCAGAGTGAGTCAAACAAAACCGTCCTCAAGGACTATAGCTTTAAAAAGCCGGCTTATAGTTTTCTTCAGCCTCACGAGGCGGATGGCACCAGTTATCAGCGCACCGATTACGAGTATTTCGATGCGCCTGGCCGCTACAAAAATGATCCAAGTGGCAAAGCATTTACCCGCATTCGTAACGAGTTTTTGCGGCGCGAGGCCTCAACCGCCCAGGGGCAAAGCCATGTGCCTGCGCTCCAGGCGGGTGTGAAATTTGACTTGATTGAAAATTTGCACAAACCGGCTAACCGAGATTGGTTGGTAGTCAGTGTGTCGCATGTTGGTAAGCAGCCTCAGGCACTGGAAGAAGAGGGCGGAACCGGCGCAACCACCTACCATAACGACTTCAAAGTGATCCCTGCGACAAGACAATGGCGTGCCACCCCACAGCCCAAGCCGCAAGTTGATGGACCTATGATTGGCGAAGTGGTCGGCCCGAAAGGCGAAGAAATCTTTTGTGATGAGTACGGCAGAGTGAAGGTGCACTTTCCGTGGGATCGAGAAAGCAAACAAGATGAGCACAGCTCGTGTTGGATACGCGTGTCCCAAGGTTGGGCGGGCGCACAATATGGCTTTATGGCGGTCCCTCGGATTGGCCATGAAGTGATCGTGTCTTTCCTTAACGGCGATCCAGATCAGCCGATTATTACCGGCCGCACGTATCACGCGACGAATGTGCCACCATATTTGCTCCCTAATCATAAAACGCGCACGGTGATCAAAACGCAAACCCACCAGGGTGAAGGGTCGAATGAAATCCGCTTTGAAGACCAAGCGTCCATCGAGCAAATCTACATCCATGCGCAGAAAGACCAAGATATTGTCACCGAAAACATCCATCGCGAATTTGTGGGAGTGGATAGCCACCGTCAAGTCGGGCGCAACGCTTATCAATCTGTGACGGAAAATAGCCATCGTATGGTTGGCAAAAATGTCGTTGAGGAGTTTGGTCAAGATCATCACCAGAAAATTGGCCGCAACCTCGTGCAGCGTATCTTGGGTAAACTGAGTCGTTTTATCTCTGGTGGTATGATCACCAAAGTGGAAGGTGGGATAGTCACACAAGCCACGGCCTCGGAAGAGAAAGAGATCGGCGCTAACCAACGGACCAAAGTCAGTAATGAGAGCTACTTAACCGCCAAAGATATTGTGCTGGAAGCTGGTAATGAGTTAACGATTAAAGGCCCCGGTGGTTTTGTCAAAATTGACGGCGGCGGGATCACTATCTCTGGCACCAAAGTCAAGATCAATGAAGGCGGCTCTCCCGGTAAAGGCACGGCACCTACTATGGTTCAGCCTGATGAGACAGATAAGCCTCAGCAGCCTGATGATCCGGACCGACGGGGGTAATGATGCCAAGTGCTGGAAGACTCGGAGACAGTGCGGCAGGGCATGGTTGCTTCCCTGCCACCCCCATTATTAGCGGTAGCCCTGATGTGTCAATCAATGGCAAGCCAGCAGCACGTAAAGGTGACCCTGTACTGCTTCATGCTTGCCCTTGCCCGAATATGCCGCATGGTATTCATGGGCGTAGCATTAGTGCAGGATCGTCGAATGTTTCCATCAACGGAAAGCCGGCCTCACGGGTCGGCGATGCCATTGGTTGTGGCGGTCAGGTCGCAGCGGGTTCAGGCGATGTGTTTATTGGTGAGACGCCTTACCAGTCACCATCACATGATTGTGGTGAGGGGGCGGCTAAAAGCAATGCGCCTTTCTTGCGGATCTTGCCTTTGGTCAACCCGGTTGAAGCACTGTGGTCAAAACCGATTTATAGTCCTGGCTACTTTAAGTCTGTGGCTGAGCAGCAGCTCAAGGGCTCCATCACGCAAACGCTACCCGAGGAATTACCACCTCTCGGTCAAGACTTATCGTCGTTGGTAAAAAGTGGCGGCTCACCCGAACAAATGCTGTATGTGTTAGAAAAAGGCACCACCAAAGCCAAGCGGCGCAAAGCTCGAGAAGCGATCACTGAGCGTGCCAGCGAGAAAGAGCCAGACGTTGCTGAACGATTTACGCAAGATATGGACGCGGCTGAAAAAGCGATGCTCAGTGAACATATCTATACGTTAGATAAGCCTGTTGATGATCTAGATGACAGACGCAAGCAGCTTGCCGAGGATTTTGATAATGATTCAGGTTGGGCGCGGGCGAACGAAAAACAGCTTAAAAAGTTAGGCATTAATCCTAAAGATTATAAAGTCGATAAAACAAACTTTCGTGCACAAGTATATATACCGGATCCTGACGTATTTGGACCAGAGGCGAAGCCAGTACTGGCTTTTCGAGGCACAGAAGCGACGGGAGACTGGACCAAAGGTAATATCCCCCAAGCTCTTTTGGGAAGGTCAAAATACTATAAACAAGCCGTAGACATTGGTTCAAAAATTACCGACAGTCAAAAGTCTGTAGAGATTGCGGGTCACTCATTAGGAGGAGGTTTAGCCTCTGCGGCCTCGAAAGCCGGTAATTTTCCTGCCACCACCTTTAACAGTGCTGGATTGCATAAGAAGACCGTTGAGCGATATGGGGTGCCCACAGCACAACAAGGCAGTGATGAGAATATCACGCGCTATCGAATAGAGGGTGAGGTGCTCACCCATGCGCAAGAAGAGATGCCCGTTTTAAGGCGTTTACCCAGCGCGGTTGGTAATACCACCCAAACCTTTTCCAAGCCGAAATCATTAACAGCTCAGGCGAAAAGCGCTGACGCGGCTCTTGGTACTAACGTAGCGATAGAAGAAGATACCGACGTTACGCTAAAAGAGCGAATCAATTTACATGGTATGGATATGATGCGCGAAGCTATCGAAGATCGTAAAGTCGATGATTTACACACGCTAGCCAAGCAGGTTTAAACCGCGATGAAATACATTATTTTAATTATCTTGGCAGGTATTGTGCTGTCAGTTACCGCAAAAGCAGGAGTATTAAATATGTTCCGCAGTAAACCCTATCCAGAGGTCTTCTTTGAGGGAGAATTATTGGCCGTTGCCGAGGCGATGAAAGCCCATGATATCGATAAAGCGAAAGCATTGGCGGAAAAACTGCCAGATATTGATGCTCACGGTAATGACCATTTTACTCTATTAGCCTTTGCTGTCGCTGATACCAATATTCCAGCTATCAAGATGCTGATGGCGCTGGGGGCCGACCCTGCCGCCAAAATTGATGACGCCGTGATAGCCGGTACGGATGTTTCAGAAACGGTGGCGCATTTGGCAATGAGGCTTAAAACCACAGAGCCACTCAAAGCGATGTTGGAAGCTGGCATGGATACCGAAATAAAGAGAGGCAGTGGTACGCTGATTTTTGATGTACCGGACCTAGAAGATAATGACGCACTGAACCTGTTGGTTGAGTTTGGCGCGGACGTGAATGCTAAAGATAGTCTCGGAGAAACGATTTTATTCAGATTTATACGGGTGATGTTTGATGAGGCACTCTATCTTTTGGAGAACGGGGCTGATCCCTTTGTGATGGATCACTCCGGAGTAACTGCCGCTTTCGTAGTTCAGAGTCGTTTGCAACGCATGGATAAATCCAGCGAGGCGTATCAAAAAATGCTGAACATTCAGCAGAAGATGATTGAGCTTGGCGTACAGTTTCCCGCTTTGACGCCCTATGGAGAGCGTTATCGACTCGATATTGTGTGGTGTAACGACCCTGAGGGCTATTTAACACGTAGCGAGTGTAAGCTTGTGGGTGAAAATGAATTTCTAGCACCGCAATCAGACGCATCCAAACGGCAGGATGAAAAGATACTGCGAGAGCGTTATGGCATCGACGCCAATCTATAAGCGAGGCCTATAAGGTGTTAAAGGTAACAGCCATCGGAATAGGGATTGTGCTTTTGCTCTGGGTAGTAAAAGCCGGTGCTTTTAACCTATTCCGCAGTAAACCCTATCCAGAGGTTTTTTTTGAGGGGGAATTGTTAACTGTTGCTAAAGCCATAAAGGAGCACGATATTGATAAAGCTAAAGAGCTTGCAAAAAACCTAACCAATATCGATGAGGCTGGGCTAGAAAACTTCACGCTATTAGCATTTTCGGTTGCAGATTCAAATGTTGAGGCGATCCGTATGTTAATGGATCTTGGAGCTGATCCTGCTCATCAAATAGGTAATCAAAGAGATAAAGGGACAGTTGGTTCATTTTCAATGTGGAATCGTAGTACGGATGCTTTAAGGGCTTTACTCGAGTCAGGAATGGATCCCGATCAGCGAGAAGATGATAGAACTTTGATATATAAAGCTCCTGAACTAAGAGACAATGACTCACTCAAGCTCCTTATAGAGTTTGGAGTAGATGTGAATGTAATGGACCGTCTCCGTCAAACACCTATGTTCAATTTTGTATTAACTAGTTTTGATGAAGCTATCTACCTTTTAGATAATGGTGCCGACCCATTTGCAATGGATAAATCTGGTGTGACATTGGCTTACTCTGTACAAAATCGCCTAAATAATACGAATAGTGGGTCGGAAGCCTACCAAAAACTGCTAACTATTCAAAAAAAAATGAAAGAGCTTGGTGTGGAGTTTCCTGCACTTAGTCCTTATGGCGAGCGTTTCCGTAATGACATCGTATATTGTAAAGAGCCTAAGGGTTATCGGCCTCGCATCGAATGCAAGATTGAGGGCGTAAATCGCTTTTTAAAGCCTCAAACCGAGACGTCCAAACGGCAGGATGAAAAGATACTGCGAGAGCGTTATGGCATTGACGCCAAATTATAAGCGAGGCCTATAAGGTGTTAAAGGTAACAGCCATCGGAATAGGGATTGTGCTTTTGCTCTGGGTAGCAAAAGCCGGCGCTTTTAATCTATTCCGCAGTAAACCCTATCCAGAGGTCTTTTTTGAGGGAGAATTATTGGCCGTTGCCGAGGCGATTAAAGCCCATGATATCGATAGGGCGAAAGCATTGGCGGAAAAACTGCCAGAGATTGATGCGCCAGGCAACGAGCATTTCACTCTATTAGCCTTTGCGGTGGCTGATACCAATATTTCAGCTATCAAAATGTTGATGGCGCTGGGGGCCGACCCTGCCACCAAATTCGGTGAAGGCGAGGGGGGCACAGTCTGTTGCTTACTTTGCCATGTGGCGCAAAACGACAGATGCACTTAAAGCGATGTTGGAAGCGGGAATGGATCCGAATTTAACCGATGAATATGGTGAGACGCTGATTTTTGATGTGCCAGACCTAGAAGACAATGATGCACTGAAACTGTTGGTTGAATTTGGCGCGGATGTGAATGCTAGGGGGGAGCTTGGTAAAACAGCTTTGTTTAAATTTATTAATGTGATGTTTGATGAAGCGCTCTATCTCTTAGAGAACGGTGCGGACCCCTTTGTGATGAATAACTCGGGGATGACAGCGGCTTACTCGGTACAGGAAGAGTTGAACAGTATGGATCAATCCACCGAAGCGTATCAAAAAATGCTGAACATTCAGCAGAAGATGATTGCGCTCGGTGTAAAGTTTCCCGCTTTGACGCCATACGGAGAGCGTTTTAGAAACAATATTGTGTACTGTGTTAAGCCAAGAGGCTATCGCCCTCGCGAAGAGTGTGAAGAGGAAGGTACGCATCCTTATCTAGAACCGCAATCCGACGCATCTAAAAAGCAGGATGAAAAGATACTGCGAGAGCGTTATGGCATTGACGCCAATCTATAAGCGAGGCCTATAAGGTGTTAAAGGTAATAGCCATCGGAATAGGGATTGTGCTTTTGCTCTGGGTAGCAAAAGCCGGCGCTTTTAATCTATTCCGCAGTAAACCCTATCCAGAGGTCTTTTTTGAGGGGGAATTATTAGCCGTTGCTGAGGCGATTAAAGCCCATGATATCGATAGGGCGAAAGCATTGGCGGAAAAACTGCCAGATATTGATGCTCACGGTAATGATCATTTTACTCTATTAGCCTTTGCTGTCGCTGATACCAATATTCCAGCCATCAATATGCTGATGGTGCTAGGGGCCGACCCTGCCGCCAAAATTGATGACGCCGTGATAGCCGGTACGGATGTTTCAGAAACGGTGGCGCATTTAGCGATGAGGCTTAAAACCACAGAGCCACTAAGAGCGATGTTGGAAGCAGGCATGGATACCGAAATAAAGAGAGGCAGTGGTACGCTGATTTTTGATGTACCGGACCTAGAAGATAATGACGAGGCAGTGGTACGCTGATTCCAAAATTGATGACGCCGTGATAGCCGGTACGGATGTTTCAGAAACGGTGGCGCATTTAGCGATGAGGCTTAAAACCACAGAGCCACTAAGAGCGATGTTGGAAGCAGGCATGGATACCGAAATAAAGAGAGGCAGTGGTACGCTGATTTTTGATGTACCGGACCTAGAAGATAATGACGCACTGAAGCTGTTGGTTGAGTTTGGCGCCGATGTGAATGCTAGGGATGGTCTTGGTAAAACAGCTTTATTTAGATTTATTAATGTGATGTTTGATGAAGCGCTCTATCTCTTAGAGAACGGTGCGGACCCCTTTGTGATGAATAACTCGGGGATGACAGTGGCTTACTCGGTACAGGAAGAGTTGAACAGTATGGATCAATCCACCGAAGCGTATCAAAAAATGCTGAACATTCAGCAGAAGATGATTGATCTCGGTGTAAAGTTTCCCGCTTTGACGCCATACGGAGAGCGTTTTAGAAACAATATTGTGTACTGTGTTAAGCCAAGAGGCTATTGCCCTCGCGAAGAGTGTGAAGAGGAAGGGACGCATCCTTATCTAGAACCGCAATCAGACGCATCCAAAAAGCAGGATGAAAAGATACTGCGAGAGCGTTATGGCATTGACGCCAATCTATAAGCGAGGCCTATAAGGTGTTAAAGGTAATAGCCATCGGAATAGGGATTGTGCTTTTGCTCTGGGTAGTAAAAGCCGGTGCTTTTAACCTATTCCGCAGTAAACCCTATCCAGAGGTATTTTTTGAGGGGGAATTATTGGCCGTTGCCGAGGCGATTAAAGCCCATGATATCGATAGGGCGAAAGCATTGGCGGAAAAACTGCCAGATATTGATGCTCACGGTAATGACCATTTTACTCTATTAGCCTTTGCCGTCGCTGATACCAATATTCCAGCCATCAAAATGTTGATGGCGCTAGGAGCCGACCCTGCCGCCAAAATTGATGACGCCGTGATAGCCGGTACGGATGTTTCAGAAACAGTGGCGCATTTGGCAATGAGGCTTAAAACCACAGAGCCACTAAGAGCAATGTTGGAAGCTGGTATGGATACCGAAATAAAGAGAGGCAGTGGTACGCTGATTTTTGATGTGCCGGACCTAGAAGACAACGACGCGCTGAAATTATTGGTTGAGTTTGGCGCGGATGTAAATGCCAGAACCGGTGTAGGAAAAACACCGCTATTAGATTTCATCAGAGTAAACATGGATGAAGTGCTTTATCTCTTGGAGAACGGTGCCGATCCTTTTGTGATAGACAATGGTGGACTGAGTGCAGCCTATTCGGTTCAACAGTCACTAGATAGTATGGATAAATCCAGCGAAGCGTATCAAAAAATGCTGAACATTCAGCAGAAGATGATTGCGCTCGGTGTACAGTTTCCTGCTTTAACGCCATATGGAGAGCGTTATCGACTCGATATTGTGTGGTGTGACGACCCTGAGGGCTATTTAACACGCAGCGAGTGTAAGCTTGTGGGTGAAAATGAATTTCTAGCACCGCAATCAGACGCATCTAAACGAGCGGATGAAAAGATACTGCGAGAGCGTTATGGCATTGACGCCAATCTATAAGCGAGGCCTATAAGGTGTTAAAGGTAATAGCCATCGGAATAGGGATTGTGCTTTTGCTCTGGGTAGCAAAAGCCAGTGCTTTTAATCTATTCCGCAGTAAACCCTATCCAGAGGTCTTTTTTGAGGGGGAATTGTTGGCCGTAGCCGAGGCGATGAAAGCCCGTGATATCGATAGGGCGAAAGCATTGGCGGAAAAACTGCCAGAGATTGATGCGCCAGGCAACGAGAGTTTTACCCTGTTAGCGTTTGCCGTCGCTGATACCAATATTCCAGCCATCAAAATGTTGATGGCGCTAGGGGCCGACCCTGCCACCAAATTCGGTGAAGGCGAGGAGGCACAGTCTGTTGCTTACTTTGCCATGTGGCGCAAAACGACAGATGCACTTAAAGCGATGTTGGAAGCGGGAATGGATCCGAATTTGACCGATGAATATGGTGAGACGCTGATTTTTGATGTGCCAGACCTAGAAGACAATGATGCACTGAAACTGTTGGTTGAATTTGGCGCGGATGTGAATGCCAGAAATAGTCTCGGGGAAACGGTCCTATTCAAGTTCATTAGCGTTATGTTTGATGAAGCGCTCTATCTCTTGGAGAACGGCGCGGATCCCTTTGTGATGAATAACTCGGGGATGACAGTGGCTTACTCGGTACAGGAAGAGTTGAACAGTATGGATCAATCCACCGAAGCGTATCAAAAAATGCTGAAYATTCAGCAAAAGATGATTGCGCTCGGTGTAAAGTTTCCCGCTTTAACGCCCTATGGAGAGCGTTATCGACTCGATATTGTGTGGTGTGACGACCCTGAGGGCTATTTAACACGTAGCGAGTGTAAGCTTGTGGGTGAAAATGAATTTCTAGCACCGCAATCAGACGTATCCAAACGAGCGGATGAAAAGATACTGCGAGAGCGTTATGGCATCGACGCCAATCTATAAGCGAGGCCTATAAGGTGTTAAAGGTCACAGCCATCGGAATAGGGATTGTGTTTTTGCTCTGGGTAGCAAAAGCCGGCGCTTTTAATCTATTCCGCAGTAAACCCTATCCAGAGGTCTTTTTTGAGGGGGAATTGTTGGCCGTAGCCGAGGCGATGAAAGCCCGTGATATCGATAAAGCGAAAGCGTTAGCGGAAAAACTGCCAGATATTGATGCGCCAGGCAACGAGCATTTCACTCTATTAGCCTTTGCTGTCGCTGATACCAATGTTCCAGCCATCAATATGCTGATGGCGCTAGGGGCCGACCCTGCCGCCAAAATTGATGACGCCGTGATAGCCGATACGGATGTTTCAGAAACGGTAGCGCATTTAGCAATGAGGCTTAAAACCACAGAGCCACTAAGAGCAATGTTGGAAGCTGGTATGGATACCGAAATAAAGAGAGGCAGTGGTACGCTAATTTTTGATGTGCCGGACCTAGAAGACAACGACGCGCTGAAATTATTGGTTGAGTTTGGCGCGGATGTAAATGCCAGAACCGGTGTAGGAAAAACACCGCTATTAGATTTCATCAGAGTAAACATGGATGAAGTGCTTTATCTCTTGGAGAGCGGTGCCGATCCTTTTGTGATAGACAATGGTGGACTGAGTGCAGCCTATTCGGTTCAACAGTCACTAGATAGCATGGATAAATCCATCGACGCGTATCAAAAAATGCAGAACATTCAGCAAAAGATGATTGCGCTCGGTGTACAGTTTCCCGCTTTGACACCATATGGAGAGCGTTTTAGAAACAATATTGTGTACTGTGTTAAGCCAAGAGGCTATCGCCCTCGCGAAGAGTGTGAAGAGGAAGGGACGCATCCTTATCTAAAACCGCAATCAGACGCATCTAAACGGCAGGATGAAAAGATACTGCGAGAGCGTTATGGCATTGACGCCAAATTATAAATATTAACAGAGTCAGTTAGGCATTTTATATGGTAGATACGCATAAAACACCCTTTGAAGTATTGTCACAATCAAAAGATAAACTGTTTTATTTTATTTTTGATGCTGTGCAAAATCCCGAAGCTAGAACATTCTGGGAAGCGATGGTGTCTGGCAACGATGTGGCGTGGGAGTATCTTTATCAGGGTACAGAGTATGCACACCTTATGGATGCCTCACCACTCATCATTGAGATCAAAGAAGGCAAGCCCGGAGAAACACTACTTTATTGGATCCATGATTATACCCAACGCTTCCCAAATACCGGTCTTGTTGGCGTTTACAATGGCTCGATGGCTTCGCTTCATTCTCACTGGCAACAATGGGTGAGTATTATCGATAAGTCAGGCACATCCCGAATGCTGCGCTTCTACGACACCAGTGTGTTGCTAGAACTTTTTGACGTTCTCACCGATGGTCAGAGAGGCGCATTTATAGGGGCGCATGAGGCACTCTATATGCCGGATGTGATTGATGACAAGCCGATGCTTCTACCATGTTGGGACGAGGAAACGGGTTCGCCTTGGGCGCCACAAGACGCTTTGTCGTCGCCCATCGTCTTAACGTCTGAACAGCACGATATCTTCTTCTGGCCAGAAAGAGTTGAAGAGCTAATTACGGCTGTTCACTCTGACTTAGCCCCTAATTACGCATGGTTACTGAAAAGGCAAAACGTTAGAAACTGCTTTATCGAAGGCCTGCATATTGCCAGTGAAAAATATCCCAATGCGACACGAAATGAGTGGGAAACATTCGCATATACGCGTTTTTACCTAGGCGATAAATTTTATCAGCACCCGGAGTTTGAGCGTTTACTGGCTATTTTCTCGATAAAAAAAGCCATTACTGTGTTTTATAACAAGCACAAAGGCGATGAGTTGCTCAAAACAAAATATACCACCCGCGGATGGTTAGGCATTGAAGGCCGCGCCACACTGATCACAGAGTAAATATGATGCCTAATCAAGCGTCCGAGAATGCACTAATCAATCGGTTATCAGCACCGTTTTGCGCGGTGGTTGATGCCGCTGTATGTCCGCAAGTTTTCCAAGCGATCGATGACGACGCACTCGCGACCCATCGGTTGTATTGGGGCGAAATGGGCGAGATCCACCATTCGCTATCGCCTTACTTGCTGGTCAATCCCAGCATCGACTGGCTTATAGCGCTGAGTGAAGAGCAGCCGAACTGGGGCATCGCCTTTGTGTTTGATGATCCGCTTATCAACCAAGATGAAGAGAGCCTCTTCATTCGTGCGAAGCGTTTTTGGCAAACGTGGATACAGGTTAAAGATACCTATCAACAAACCGTGTTGCTGCGATTGTTCGATAGGCAGGTGTTTCAAGCGTTATGGAAGGCCTCATCAGACACAGAAAAGCAGGCATTAAGCGGACCGTTTAAATATGCGCTGTTCGGTACACTTAATGATACCGAGGGAGAAACCCTCCCCTTGCGTCCAGAAGCGGCAGAAAAGGCCACCTGTCCGCCCTTGCCGCGTGCGCTGAGCGAGGCGCAATATGCCGCTCTCTTGAATCTATCACTGCCAAAGCAGTATCAAGCCTACAAAACCCATCTACAGACCCACCATGAGCGCACACAGGCATGGTCAGAGACGCAATGGACGCAATTCATTGAAACCGGTGTGAGCGAAGCAAGCGCCAACGGGTTTCAGCAACAGCAAGATATTGTTCGTTTTCTTAGCTTAAAAATCGAGCTAGGCGATACCTTCTATCAAGAGGCGTGGGCACAGAAGATCATTACCCGACCCATTATCGATGGGCAAAAAACGCCTATGGATCGTCTATTTGAGCAAGCTTTAATTCTACTAGATAAGGAATCTTCGTCGTCATGAGCAGTAATGCAAAGGCCGCTTTGCTCTCGAGTTCACAGGCCGCCCAACAAAACTTTTCAACAGACAACGTATTAGAAGGCGGCTGCGTCGAGTGTGCCTGTGAAACGTTTATTCGTTACCATTACGACGATGATAAGCCCGTGCCCAATGCCCCCTTTGTGTTGACTGATAGCAAAAAAACGCAAATTGAAGGGAAAACCGACGATCAGGGGCTGTGCAAGATCCAGAACATGGGGTGTGGGGGCTATGAGATTTTGCTACAAGAGGGCGACGATGAGTTCGAGCCAGAAGAAGTGCTGGAGAACAACCCCGTCCTGCAAGACTCGCCGGAATACGCGGCACTGGCTGGCGAATATTTTGCCCTCTATACCCTTTTAAACCGCAAAGGCTATCTGTTTTACGATGCAGATGACAGCTCGGCGGATAGCATTGACGTTGATCGAAGCTGGACAAAGTGGATCCCCGATGACTATGAACCGGCTTATGAGCGGTTTTGGGTTCTTCACCATCAAATAAACCAAGGGACACGCAAGCAAAAAGAAGCGGTTCAAAAAATGTATAGCAGCCTAGCCGGTGAGACGGCAGGTATGGCGCAAGATAATCCAGCCTTATTGTTATTTGTTGAAATCGCGTTAGGTTGCGTCCCTGTGGTCGGACAGGCCATTGATTTATATGATTTGGGCGATTGGAGCTGGCGGACTTACGAGCAAGAATCACTAGATAACTGGCATTGGGCCGAGGGAACCTTGATTGCCATCGGTTTCGTGCCTGGGTTAGGGGATGCGGCGAAAAAAACCGGCTGTGCCATTTTAGATGCCCTCAAAAAAGCTGATTCTCGGGCAATTCAACTGGCGATGAAAATCATCCGAAGCTTGTCGAATGGCAATCTCGTCAAGTATTTGGCTGATTTTGATAAAACGCTTAAAAGTTGCGCCAAGGAAGCGAAAGAGTTAATCAACAAAACCATTTTTGGCTTAGAAAAAGTGGTGATGCAAAGCGGTAGCTGGATCCTGCGTCTCGCGTCCGATGCCATCCTCGGAATGATTGATGGCTTGAAATCCTTGCTTCAAAAAATCGATGACATGCTCGATTGGATTAAAGGAAAATTTGATGAGTTCAAGGGCAAAATTATTACGGTTAAGCCTGGCACCGCGCACCCTAAAAAGACCCTTGAGGCGCCAGAAAACACCAACGCAGGCAAGGCAGACCCTCATCAAAAAAATCAAGACAAGGCTAATCGTAAAGCCAATCAGGCTCAAGCGGATGGTGACACATGCAGCAAAACAAACACTTGCAAGGAAGAGGGCGAACCTGTTGACATGCAAACGGGTAAAGCCTTTGAGCTACGGGAAGACTTTACCGTTGCGGCTCACTTGCCTGTGTCACACGAGCGCTACTATCACTCACGCGGAGAGCGTCACACTGGCCTGATGGGTCGACTATGGCGAAGCAGTTGGGATATCAGTCTGACCATTGAAGGCGACACGGCGTTATGGATAGACAAAGACTATACCCAAGCACGCTTCCCGCTCCCATTTACCGCGACGCCAACCCAATCGGCGATGAAGCCTGATTGGCGCTTACACCGAGACCCATCTGGGCACTTGGTACTCAAGCACAAAGCCGGGATGAGTTATCACTTTGGTTTTGCCGCGGGCAGCGTACTCAAAGTCACCAAAATCCAAGATAGCTACGGCAACAACACCCAGTTTGTTTATCAGCACGCCACATTAAAGTGGGTGGTATTAACAGATCAGCGCTTAATCAAGGTTGCCACTGAGCGTAACCGCATTACCGCCTTAACCTTGTGTGAGCGCGACAAAACGGTGATCCGTGAATTGGCGCAGTATTATTATGACGACCAGGGCTTTTTGCTCTCGGTGCGCGCGGAAGCGGGGCGGAATTTTGACTACCAATACAATCAAGCCGGCCACCTTATTCGTTGGCAAGATAAGGCTAAGACCTGGGTTGAGCATGATTACGATAAGCAAGGCCGAGCCCTTGCGACACGTTGTGCGGGAGACTACTGGAACGACCACATCCGCTACGACGACGAGCAGCGGATCCATTACTACAAAAATGCGTTTGGTGGCATTACCGCTTACCACTTAGACGAACGCAACCGCGTGGTGAAAACCGTGGCGCCCGATGGTAGCACCATCACTCAAGCGTGGGATAACGACAACCTGATTAGCCAAACCAATGCATTGGGTGAGACAACCTTCTATGTCTATGATGATTGGGGGAATGTAACCGACGTGATGCTGCCGGATGGGGCGGTGCATGCTTATCAATATAGCGAGGAAGGTCATCTACTCGGTTATACCGACCCTGAAGGTGCGACATGGACGTATCAATACAACCCACAAGGGGATGTGATTGCCGCAACCGACCCAGAAGGGCGAGAAACCACGCTGACTTATACCCCAGAAGGGCACCGAGAAAGCCTGACGGAGCCCGATGGCACCACCACGCGCTATACCTACAATGAACTCGGGTTATTGGCCCGCGTAGCGCCCCAAGTGGGCATGGGGATGCGGTTTGAATACGATCGCCAAGGGCGGCTATGTCGACGCATCAGTGACAATAACTTGGTCCGGACGTGGCACTACCAAAACGATAGCCTCACCCCAAGCAGCGTTTGTTACGAAGATGGCACTGCCGCTTACTTTGAATACGACATTGAAGGCAATCTGATTAAAGTCACCGATGCGCTGGGGCATAGCCAGTCGTTCGATTACGATGCGTTTGACTTATTGTCACAGGCGATTGACCCTCTCGGGGCGGTGACTCGCTACCACTACAATGCCGAAGCAGAGTTTGCCGGGGTCACCAACAGTCAAGGTCATGACTGGCGCTACACCTTTGATAAACAAGGGCGTGTAGTTAGCCAGCAGCACTATGATAAGCGCGTTGAGCAGTACGAGTACGACGCAGCAGGGCGGCTGAGTCGTCACACCAAACCTGATGGCTATCAACAGCAATACGACTACGACCAAGGGGGTCGGGTTAGCCACATCCACACCTTCGATGCGTTGGGCGCACCAGCGGGGCAAACCTGGTATGAATACGACGCGGCCTCGCGCCTGACCTACGCCGAAAATGGTGACGCATGGGTAGGGCTACGCTATAGCCCAGCAGGGTTATTGGTGGAAGAAACCCTTAATGGCACCACACTGGCCTATCAGTACGATGAAGCGGGACGCCGTATAGAGGCCAAAGGCACCGAAACCGCGCGCCAGTATGACTGGCACCATCATCAGCTGACACAGGTTCAAATCGGTGCTCACCAGCCGCTTGATTTTGCTTATACCCCACAAGGGCAAGAGCAACAGCGAGGTAACCAACAAGGTTTTCGTTTAACCCATCAATGGAGTGAGCGAGGCCTACTGACACAACAAGGGCTGGGCCAACACCAAGACCCGTTGCGGCGTTACCACTACGACGCCCTTGACCGCTTAATTGGAATCGATGATAACCACCGTGGCAGTCATCGGTTTACGTTAAACCCTAATGGTCAAGTGGTTGGGGCACGACAACAAAAAGCCTCGCAACCTAACGGACGATTTGTGCACCTGTTTGGTTACGACAGCGAACTGAACCTCAATGAGACGGGGTTTGCGACCGAATACAGCCAACAGCAACACGTCGTGTCGCTGGCCGATGCGCGGGTGCAACGCCAAAAACGCCGCCATGACCGTGCAGGGCGTGTATTAGAAACCGGCCGTTTTCGCTATCGCTATGATGCCTGCGGCCGCGTGATTGAAAAGACCGAGAACAAAACGGGCTACCGGCCACAGGTGACGCGGTTTAGCTGGAACGCGGATGACCGCTTAACCCACATTGAACTGCCCAACGGCACGCGGTATCGCTACCGCTACGACCCGTTTGGACGACGTATCGCCAAAGAATGTGCGCACAGCGACACACAGACTCACTACCTGTGGGACGGCGCGCACATTGTGCAGCAGCAACAGGCCACGGCTGATGGGCAGGTGTTGCAACAAACCGAATACCTCTACGAGCCCGGCAGCTTCCGCCCGATGGCGCAAGTGACCCACCATGACCAAGGCAGCGAGCTGCATTACATCGTGACCGACCATGCGGGCACACCGCAAGAGCTGTGTAATGAACAAGGTGATATTGTCTGGCGGGGAGAGCAAGCGCTGTGGGGCCATTACCATGGGCAATCACAACGGCACTGGCAACGACGCGAAGAAGCGGCCAACGACAGTATACAGTGTGACCTTCGCTACCAAGGGCAACTCGAAGACCCAGAATCGGGCCTTTACTATAACGTAAACCGTTATTACGATGCAGACAGTGGCCAGTATCTTAGCCCCGACCCAATAGGGTTTGCGGGCGGGTTAAGGCCGCAGGCGTATGTTGCCAACCCACTAGAGTGGGTAGATCCGTTGGGGTTGGCGCCTTCTGGTTGTGACCCAAAAAGCAAAAAAACCGTATATGAAGCTGAAAGCCGCAAAGAGGCATTTAGGCAGGCTAAGAGGGATGCGGGTGTACCAAACAACCAGAAACCTATGGTAGATAAAGTTGATTTAAAGGGGGTGTACCAAACAACCAGAAACCTATGGTAGATAAAGTTGATTTAAAGG